>JAYVCO010000247.1:0-2714 GCA_043749935.1 Planctomycetia bacterium | reverse complement strand
CCGATGAATTCGGCAATCGTATCCAAGTCGGAAAACGCCAGATCGGCTCGCTCGCTTGTACGTGGCAAATCGGCGTGCGAAACCGATCGTCAGCGTGTCCATGTTTAGCGCGCGGCTCGACATTGCCACAAATTCCGGCGACTCACCGCGGCGATGCGCTTGACGTGTCACGCTGCGGCGCACGAAGTCGATCAAGCGCGACTTGAGCGTGGTATGCGTCTCCCACAGTTCGGCGTCGCTGACATCTTCGATGCCTTCCCAAACTTCCGGTTCACCGCTGCGTTGCGCCCAATCGGGTCCGAGATAGCGATCGTAAAGATCGTGCATCGGCGGCGCGAGCCAGGTATGAACGTGAACGCCGTTGGTGATGTGTCCGATCGGCACTTCGTCGGCCGGCTTGTTCGGAAACATCGGCGCGAGCATTTCGCGCGAGACCTGCCCGTGCAAGTTGGAAACGGCGTTCGCCCTTCGCGACGCTCGCAAGGCCAGCGCGGTCATACAGAATGATTCGTGCGGATTGTCTGGATGTTCGCGGCCGATGGCCATCAGCGAATCCAACGACAGTCCCAGCTTGTCTCGCAGCGGACCGAGATGCTCTTCGATCAAGTGCGCCGAGAATCGATCGTGTCCGGCAGGCACCGGCGTATGAGTCGTAAAGACCACGTTTTGCGCCACGCGATGCAACGCATGATGGAAATCGAGACCTTCGAGAATCATCCGCTGATGAATGACTTCCAGCGTGGCGAAGGCGCTGTGGCCTTCGTTCAAATGCAGCACGCTCGGCAGAATATTGAGCGCTCGCAGCGCCTTCACGCCGCCGACGCCCAACAGCAACTCCTGGCGGATTCGCACGCGTTCGTCACCGCCATACAGCCGAGCAGTCAGTTCGCGATCTTCGGGCCGATTGCCTTCGATGTTCGAATCCAATAGCAGCAGCGTATTACGGCCGACGGCAACCTTCCAAACTTGCGCATGAATCTGTCCGCTGCGCGTATCGAGCGAAACAATCAACGGCTCGCCGCGATGATTTACGGCCGGCACCATCGGCAAGTGCGTGGGATCGTTGGTGATGTATTCTTCGTGCTGCCAGCCGTGCAAATCGGTGCGCTGGCGGAAATAGCCTTGGCTGTAGAACAGCCCGATGCCAACTAGCGGAATGCCAAGATCAGACGAACTCTTGATGTGATCGCCGGCCAGCACACCGAGGCCGCCGGAGTAAATCGGCAGTGATTCGTGAATGCCGAACTCGGCCGAGAAGTAAGCCACCGGTCGCGACCAAAGCACGCCGGCATGCCGCGCGCCCCAGGTTGAGCGATCGGCCTTGTATTCGGCTAGTCGGCGGAAAGCATGATTGATGCGCCCATGCAGAACCATTTCCCGCGCGCGGGTTTCCAACTCTTGAAACGGCATCTGATCGATCAATTGCCGCGGGTTATGTCCGAGCTCGCGCCATTTGCTGGGCGAAAGTTCGCGGAAGATGCTCGTGCTCTCGGAATCCCAAGCCCACCACAGATTGGCGGCCAGGGCTTTTGTGCGTTCGTATGTCTGGCTGAAAAAGTGCGATTGGGCGCGAAGGTCTGTGACCAGCGGAGCGACTTGCCGGGCCGTGGCAACCAGCAGCGCCATTTCCTCGGCGGTGAAGCTGCGAAGCGCGGCCGTCTGCACGACCAGCACGCCTTGCAAGATGCCCATATCGAGAATTGGCACGCCCAGGAACGAGCGATAGACCTCTTCGCCCGTCTCGGCAAAATATTTGAATCGCGGGTGCTTGTCGGCATTTTCCAACATCACCGGCTGGAGTTGCTCGGCAACCAGGCCGACTAAGCCTTCTTGCAAGCCCATCCGCACGCGGCCAACGGCTTCGGGCAGCAAGCCCATTGTGGCGGCTAAAACCAGGTATTTTCGGTTCGGCTCCAGCAGATAAACGGAGCAAACGTCGGTTTGCAACTTGCGGCTGATGATGCCGACCAGGTGCTGCAATCCCTCGGCGGGCGAAGTTTGCCGCGCCAGGAGTTGCGAAAGTTCTTCGAATTCGCCATTGGACGAAACTGCGTCAAGCGACATGGTTGCAGGGACCATGAAACTCCCCCAATCGGAAATGACGGCAGCAATTCTGCCGCGCCCAGTTTGGGAGGCTCGGCGAACCGCAGACCGATCGACAATGAAACCAATAACACCAAGGCGCCGTTTGGTCCGTCAGCACGTTAGCGGCAGCTACGAGGCGACGAAAAAACGCTGCGACGCCCATGGTCGGGCAGTGCCTTGGGCAACTGGCATGCCAATGCCGAATAATCGCCGCTGCCACGAAAATCGCCGCACTATTTCACGGCCCTGCGACGTTGTTGAGCATCCGCTGCCCGCAATTGCGACATTGACAATAATGCTGCCCCGAGTTTGTGCGACTCGACAGACAGCACGCACGCGACAGATTAGTTCGTTTGCTGCCAAACGAAAAAAGGCCCAACGATCGGCGATGATCGCTGGGCCTTGGATGTTTTCCAAATACCCGAACTCTCACGAGTTCAGCTACGGTTGCACTACGGTATCGCGTAGACCAACGTCGCTACGCCCGCTGCTTCGAACAATGCGCCGCGAGGGCTGAGCGGAATGGCGTCGATGCTGTAGGGAGCGCAGTTGCCGGGGCGATAGTAGCCCAGGGCGTAAACGCATTCGTCCGGCGTTTCCAGGCCCATCTTGTACGGCAAGACAATCAA
>JAYVCO010000246.1:0-4696 GCA_043749935.1 Planctomycetia bacterium | reverse complement strand
CCAGCTTGGCGCCGCTTGACAGACAAGGCTCTTTCAGGGAACCCACTACCAACCTGACGGCAACGTTGCAGACCCCCCCGCCTTTCGCCTAGGATGAGCCAGCTTTTCCAGACCTGATTGGCGATCGCCATATGGTGCGAAATTTCGCTCAAGCGACGATTGGACTGCTGGTGCTTGGCGTCGTGCTAGCGACGGCCAAATCATGGGGCACGGACCCCCTGCCACCGCCCCCAGTTGTGTCCGCAAAATCGGCGGCAAAGTCGGCAGCTTTGCCCACTCAGCTTGCCTATCTGGGGGTCGGTTCGTGTGCCTCGACGGCTTGCCACGGCGGCCCGGCCAGCTTGCCCCTGAAATGGCAAAGCTCTTACACGGTTTGGGCCACGCTTGATCCGCATGCCAAGGCGTATGCCGTGCTTACCAACCCGAGATCAAAGGAAATCGTTCAGCGGCTCGATGGCAACGACCATCCGGAGCCCTGGAAGGTCGAGCGGTGCCTTGCGTGCCATGCAGTGCAGGATGGAAAGGGCGCGCAGGCCAAGGCATGGCTCGCCGACGGCGTGAGTTGCGAGGCTTGCCACGGCCCGGCCCGCAATTGGCTGCGAGAGCACACGACGGCCGGTTGGACGAAGTTGGCGAAAAACGAAAAATACCAGGCGCGCTTCGGAATGCGAAACACCGAAGACATGCTGCCGCGAGCCCGGCAGTGCGTCAGCTGCCATGTCGGAGAATTGAATCCCAACGGAGATGTTCCCAGGAACGTGAATCACGACCTCATTGCCGCAGGCCACCCCCGGCTCACGTTCGAGTTATCGGCCTATCTGGCCAACATGCCGTCACATTGGGACAGGATTGCTGGCGAAAAAACCAATGCGGAAGCGCGCGCTTGGGCCGTCGGCCAGGTGGCGGGGGCCGAGGCAACTTTCGCACTGCGCGAGGCCCATGCTGCCAAGAGTGATGGAATCGAGTTTGCCGACTACGATTGCTATGCGTGTCACCACGATCTCAAAGCTGAAAAGTGGAGAAAGGATCAATTCGAGGCACGCCGTGGCCACGCGACCCCCGGTGACTTGCGATTGAGCACCTGGTACACGGGCATGCTGCCGCGGCTTGAAGCGATGGCCAAAGTCAAGCTCATGCCGCCGACTGATTCACGCTTTGCCGGTGCGGTTAAAGGCCTGGAAGCATGGATCCAAACCCAGGATGCCGCCGCTTTGCGCAGCACGATGGCCCACATCGCCAGGATGGGAACCGACGCGGCGCACTGGGAAGACGCCACGCAATACTACCTGGCCCTTCTCGCGCTCGACAACGCGCACCGAGATTATCTCAAGTCACGAGCCCACCCACCGGCCAAGCTGGACGCCGAAATTCGGCAATCCCTCGCCTCGATTTATCGCGGGCTTCGATTTCTCAAGATCTGCCAGGACCAGGACGGCAACGTTACGATCGACCCCGATTGCAAGCCGCCGTTAACAGAAGTCTCGAAAATGGACAGCCCCCGGGATTATGACCCCGACCGATTTCGAGCCGAGCTCAAAAAGCTCACAGCTCTACTAACCAACGACAGCCAATAAGACGACGCATGCGACTCCTATCAAGGCTATGCTTGGGTTCGCTGGGAGCCACCGCCGCGACAGCGGCGATCATCGTCTGGTGGCAGCCCGGGGATCGCTTGGCGCTGGCTGACGCTCGCACCCAAGACAATCAGACGAGCAATTCTCAAGCCGACGCCCTCCCGACGAAACTGTTTTTTGGATCCGAAGCATGCAGTCGGTGTCACGACGGAACGCCGGCGGATCAAAAACCTGTCCTGGTCTGTCGCGGCGATGAAATGAAACTCTGGCGGCAGGACAAACACCGCGAAGCTTATGCGGTTCTCTGGAGCCGTCGCGCGATCCAAATGGGTACGTTGCTGCAATTCGAAGGGAGCGTAGCAACCCAAAAGGAATGTCTGAGTTGCCACGGCGCGGACGTGGCTGATAGCCCTGTGGATCGCGAAACTTTCGATCCGAAGGAGGGCGTCACTTGCGCTATCTGCCACGGACCCGCCGAGGAGTGGGTGGCCGCCCATGCCCCGCCATTCAAACTGCGCCGCGACGAATGGCGACAAAAATGCCGCAGTGAAAAGGCAGCAAAATTTGGGATGCGGGACGTCTGGACTCCCGTCAAGCGGGCCGAATTATGCGTCTCGTGCCACGTCGGGAATCATGCCGAAGACAAAGTCATTACGCATCGCATGTACGCTGCGGGGCATCCTCCGCTGCCGGGCATCGAAGGGGCCACGTTCTGCGATGAAATGCCTCGCCACTGGCAGCTTCTCAAAGAGAAAAGCCCGGAGGTCCAAGAAATCCTCGAGGCAGAGCCGGCTGAGAGTAGATTCGAGAACAGCCAGTTTGTGCTGATCAGCGGGATGGTCGCATTGCGAGAGACGTTCCGATTGTTGGCCGACGAAGCCGGTGACGCGCAGCGCAGATGGCCGGAGTTCGCGCTATTTGATTGCCAAGCCTGTCATCACGAATTGCAAACGCCAAGCCGGTGGCAAAGCCGTGGTTTTTCGGGCAAGCCCGGTCGTCCGCATACTCAGGCGTGGCCCACGGTGCTCGTGCGACTGGCGCTACATCAATTGGGGCAGAGCGACCAAGCCTGGCTGGACAAATTGAGTGCATTTCAAGAAGCCGGCGACGTCCAACCGTTCGGCAAACGCGAACAAGTCGCGGCCGCCGCCAGGCAAATCGTCGACTGGGCTGATCAACAGTGCCACGCGTTGGACAAGGCGCCCATCGACGCAGCCGGCGCGCGCAAGCTGCTGCGCTTTCTTGGTCGCCTCGGACAGGAATCGACCGACTACGACTCGGCTCGCCAAATCGCCTGGGCATTCCAGGCCATCTATAACGAACTGACTGAAGTACCTGCCAAAGATCGACACCAAGTGATCGCCGAGATTCAATCGCTGAACTTGAGGCTTCCCACGCTGGACAGCCCGACCGAGACCGACACCATTGCCGCGGATTTGCAAACGCGCAACGATTTCGACCCCAGCGAGTTCCACGTCGAATGGGATCGTCTTTTGCGGTCATTCGAACTGCCGCTACCGGAGCTCAGTCGACCTTGAGGCCTGCGCGCGAACAAGATTGCAGCTCGGTCGACACAAGTGGCCATCCATGTGTGACGCACATGCGTCTTGCTCGCGAGGACGAGTTAAAAAAACTCGCGCACGATCTGCAGTTGATTGCTTGACGCTGCCCCCGAGGCCGCTTTACGATGGCGGCTGTCCGGGGCTGGTTCTGGTGCGGCAAGTCACGATCCATGATTTTCGAAGAACTGCGCAAGATTCAGAATAACCCCGGCAACGAAGGCTTTTTGCCGGAGTCTGAGCTCAGGGCGCTGTCCCGGCGGACCGGCACTCCGTTGTATCGCTTACAGGAAGTCGCGAGTTTCTTTCCGCACTTTCGACTGGAAAAACCGCCGACGGCCGATGTCCAGGTTTGTCGCGACATGGCGTGCCACCTGCACGGGGCAGACGAGGTTCTCGACAAGCTACGTCCCCTGGCCAACGAATTTGATTCACGACAACTGACCATGGACGGCGTTTCCTGCCTGGGACGTTGCGACCGCGGTCCGGTCGCCTGCGTCAATCACCATTATTTCTCCCAACACTCGCTGGGCGAACTCGAAACCATCATTCGCGAAACAATCGCGGGCCGGCCACCTCAAGCGGATCACGATCCTCCGCTTCCCTTTGTCGATCCGGCCCACTGGAAGATCGACCCCTATGCCGGCAAACCCGACTACCGGGCCATTCGCGAGTTCATCCAGAATCCTGATTCGGCACGTGTGCTCAAAGAGCTCGAAACCGCCGACCTGTTGGGTATGGGCGGAGCCGGCGCGCCGGCAGTGCGCAAATGGACCGACGTTTGGCAATCCGCTTCGCCCGATGGCGAAAAATTCGTCGTCTGCAATGGCGACGAGAGCGAGCCCGGCACCTTCAAGGATCGTGAAATCCTCTTGCTCAAGCCGTACCTCGTCGTCGAGGGGGTGATTCTTGCGGGCCTGGTCGTAGGCGCCTCGCGCGGCTTTATCTTCATCCGACACGAATACGCGGACCAAATCGCTGCGGTACGGCGCGCCGTGGCCGACGCCGAGAGCCAAAACGCGTGCGGTGTGTCTATACTCGGCCAAAACCGTTCATTCACGCTCGAAGTCGTCGAAAGCCCCGGTGGCTACATTTGTGGAGAACAGGGTGCGCTTATCGAGACTCTCGAAGGAAATCGCGCCCAGCCGCGCAATCGTCCGCCGCAACTGGAAACCAATGGATTGTGGAATAAGCCGACGCTCTTGAGCAACGTCGAAACCTATGCGTGGGCCGTGACGATCGCCATTTACGGCGGTGCGTGGTATCGAGACCAGGGTTTGAATGGTTGCAAAGGGCTGCGTTTTTTTTCCGTCAGCGGCGACGTGAAGCGGCCCGGAGCCTTTGAAGTGCCCATTGGGCTGCCGCTCGGTGAATTGATTAACACGTGCGCCGGCGGCACGCTTGATGGCCGGCCGCCGGCCGCGCTGGCCCCCTCGGGACCGTCTGGTGGGTTTCTGCCGGCAAGGCTGCCAATCGAAGGCAAACGATTGCCCGAAGCATTGCGGGCGAAGCTGCCGCCGGACGCAACGCATCTGGACCTCTTGGACTTGCCACTCGACTTGG
>JAYVCO010000245.1:0-6256 GCA_043749935.1 Planctomycetia bacterium | reverse complement strand
AAATACTCAAGGAATTGCTGCGTTATGGGAGCAATCGGCAGCTCGACAATCTCAACCTCGTGCTTCCGCACCAGGTACAAGAGCAAGTCGAGAGGGCCGCGAAAGATCTCGAGATCGACTCGGAAGTCCATTGCACCATCCCAAATTGCAATAAGCCGGCCGGGATTGCCCGAACTGATGGGGAGAGGTTTATCACCGAACCACCGGCTCTAGTTGTATTTATATCGAAACCAGGCCGTTAAAGCGAACGAGACACCTACCCAGGTTGGTCAAATTGCCAGCACTGGACTAGGGCTTTGTGTTATAATTAACTCCGGTCACACGTTTGGCACCCGACTCATTTCGATTCTCTGAAGCGTGACCATCTAGCGGCAACTATCACCCGGCCGTCAGGCTCGGTTTGACGATTGATTGCTCGATCCGGAGTTTTTTCTCCGTGGAACACTTGCTTGGCAAGTGAAGTGTCCCAGGCAGTCGCTTGAGCGCCGTTTTTCCGCTCAAGCCGAAAAGGTTGCACGAACAAGGTGATTTGCATGCTCATCATCAAGCACAAGAAAACGCACGAAATCCTGGCGCAAATCGACGCCGATTCGTTTGAGGGTCGACGGATGACCGGCTCCCGTTTGCGGGGCGCCGACCTAGCCGGGCTCGATCTTCATGGCGCTGACCTGGGCAATTCGGACTTGCGAGATGCCGACCTGCACGATGCAAACTTGACCGGAGCACTGCTGAATGGCGCCTATCTCGACGGCGCCAACCTGGTGCATGCGGATCTCTCGGGTGCCGACCTGACCGATGCCAGCCTAGGCCACGCAGAGTTGCAAGACGCTCTACTGATCAAAGCCAATTTACGGTACGCCCATTTGGAAGCCGCGATCCTGTGCAATGCCGACCTGAGCGGCGCCGATCTGAGCATGGCGGATCTGCGAGCGGATTTCCACAACGCCAATCTCAGCCGGGCCGATTTGCGCGCTTCCGATTTGTCGGGCGCCGATCTGCGCGGCGCCGATCTCGAAAATGCGAACCTAACGGGCGCCAAGCTCCTCTCAGCTCAGCTCAGTGGCGCAAGGACTTGCGGAATGATCGACGTCCAAGGAAACCGAAACGCCGTGAAGCGTACGCCTGTTCCGCACAACGACCATCATTGGTGGAAGTTCTGGACCCGTTAGCGACCCTGTGGTTCGCGAAACGCGGGGTAGCTCTCACATTCCGAACTTCACCAAGGCGGCTCGCCATTCGCTGTGAAAGCCGCCTCGGTCAGCGTCTGAGGCACGCATTAGCCGCGTCTGAACCGGCCCCCTTTTTATGGCTCTGGTATCTTTTGCGGCGGTTTACGGCCGGGTAAGATACGACTGACGATATCTGGCCCTCTCTGCCTCCCCCCGCGAGTCCCAAAATGCCTACCTCACGTGACTTGGTAATCCGCAGCACTGTCTTTGCATTGCTCGTTGCTTTTTCGGCAACGATTTCCCTAGCAGCCGAAACGGTGCTAACGCGTCAGCCCTATCTCCAGCTGGGCACACCCGACTCGATGACTGTGGTTTGGCGGACTCAAGGTCTATCGACTCCGGTTATCCGCTGGGGCAAGAGCACGGGCGAGATGGAAACCAGGCCTGAACAAGTTCGCGTCGTGACGCGCGTGTCGCCCGACCACCAAGGCGAACCTGACCTGGCCCGGTTGAGCGCGGCTCCGGCCGACACTTATCAATATGAGGCCACCATCACGGGACTTTCACCGAGCTCGGTGTATTACTATGGTGTCTACGACGCCGGTCGCAAGTTGGCAGGCGAAGACGAAACGCATCGCTTTGCCACGTCTCCGCCGCGCGGCGAAAAGAAGCCTGTGCGGTTTTGGGTTGTGGGTGATTCGGGAACCGGACTACCGGATCAGGCCAAAGTGCATGACGCGATGGTCGATTACACAGCCAAGACCTCGCGTCCGCTCGATCTTTATTTGCACGTTGGCGACATGGTCTATCCCAAGGGTGAGGATCATCATTTTCAGCAACGCTTTTTCGACATGTACGATCCGACCCTGCGGAACACCATCTGCTGGGCCGCGATGGGCAACCACGAAGGAGCCACCTCCAAAGGATTGACCGGCATCGGTCCCTATTATGATGCCTACGCCCTGCCGACCAAGGCCGAAGCTGGGGGCTTGGCGTCTGGCACCGAAGCGTACTACTCATTCGATTACGGCCAGGTACATTTCATCTGCCTCGACTCGCACGATCTCGATCGCCGTCCTTCCGGGGCCATGGCCCAATGGCTCAAGGCGGACCTGGAAAAGACCAAGGCTGACTGGCTGATCGCCTTCTGGCACCACCCGCCGTACTCGAAGGGCACGCACGATAGTGACACCGACACCCAAATGACCGAGATGCGTAAACACATTGTCCCCATTCTCGAATCGGGTGGAGTAGATCTCGTGCTGACGGGCCATTCGCACACGTACGAGCGGTCGATGCTGGTCGACGGGGCGTATGCCACGCCCACTGTGGCCGAGAACGTGGTCTTCGACGACGGGGACGGAAACCCCAAGGGGGACGGTGCCTATCGCAAAAGCGCCGGGCTGCACCCCAACGAAGGCGCGGTGCAAGTGGTTTCCGGTCATGGCGGCGCTGGGTTGGGCCGCAAGGGCACAATGCCGATCATGAAGAAAGTCATCGTCGAGCATGGCTCCGTGATCGTCGACATCGACGACGACACGCTGACAGCAGTCATGGTTGACAAGCACCGCGAAAAACGGGACCTGTTCAGCATAGTCAAAAAGGGCCAGGTCACACCGAAGCGGATCGAGCACCCCCGGCAGTTGCCACCTTTCACGCCTACTCCGAGAGGCGAAAAAGTGACTTCCAACGACAAATAGGTTCCATGATTTTTTCCGGAACGTCCAAACCTAACGCCTGGAACATCGCAACTATCTGCGCTCTCGCTGTTGCTTTGCTTCGCGGTGCACCGCTGGAAGCCCACGACAGCCCGGAACACGTGATTGAACACCTGACGGCGCGTATGGATCGGGAAGGCCGGAGTGCAGAATTGCTCTATCGGCGTGCGTGCGAGTATCGGGCCCTCGGCAAAATGCTTCCGGCCGAGCGAGATCTTCACGAAGCGCTCAAGCTCCAGGACGATTTCTTGCCGGCGATCACCGAGTTGAGCGAAGTGCAATTGGCCCAGGGGCACGCGGATAAAGCGCTGGTGACGGTTGAGCATGCGTTGCAAAAGACCGTGATGCGAGAAGATCAGGCGGCACTGTGGATCATTCGCAGCGACATTCGCGTGTCGCTCGAAGAATTCGAGGCGGCACTAGCCGATTGCCAATTGGCCTGCGCCGAGCGGCCCGACCAGGTGGACTGGCAATTGAAACGGAGCTACCTGCGTAGCCAACTGGCCCAGCACGGTCAACGAGCCGACGAACTGAAGGCGGGTTACGAACAGACGCAAAGCGCGGTGCTCAAGATCGAATGGGTCGAGGCACTCATCGATTCCGGGCAAGTGCAAGCTGCTCTCGCCGAGATCGAGACCGAATTGGCGGATTGTCGCTGGAAGAGCTCCTGGCTGTTGCGCCGGGCACGTGCTCAAGACGGTTTGAGCAATCATTCGGCGGCCATTGATGACCTGCGTGCGGCGATCTTGGAACTTGACGAACGCATCAATCCCAAACGTCCCGACCCGAGCCTGTTAAGCGATCGAGGCCTGGCCTATGCGCTTTTAGGCGCAAGGAAAGCTGCGACGCGAGATTTGTCGGCAGCTCGAGCCGCTGGCGCCAACCCGTGGATGCTCACGCGGCTGGAGCACGTGCTGGCTGACAACCGGTAACTAACGAACTCTTTTTGGACCCCGGGACGATCTCTCCATGGATGATCCAAGCGGATATGCGGTCGGGTGGTTCACGCTGGCCATGGTGAACGCGGGAATCGCGCAGGGAAAGAACCGCAGCGGAATTAACTGGTTTTTGCTCTCGCTGCTGGGCGGCCCGTTGGCGACTTTCGCGCTGGTTACATTTTTCGAAAAACGTGGATACTGATCGGCATCCAAGGAACAGCCATGAAAACCGCATCGCAAGTTCTTGTTGCAACGTTGCTCCTTGCACTTCCATCGACGACGATTGCTCAGGAACGCGCCAGCTTGCCGCCTGAAATGGTGGGGCCGATGGTGGGCCACGTCAGTAGCACTGATGCGACCATCTGGTTGTATGCCGGCGAGAACCCGCAAGTTGTCGTGCAATACCGGTCGTTGGCCGACTCGCCCGACCGAGTGCAAGCAGTTCGGCCCAAGGCCGATCCGGCGGCCCACAACGCAATCAAGGCGCAACTCACCGGCCTAAAACCAGCGACCACGTATGAATATGGAATCTCGCTCGGCGGCAAACAGGACGACGCGTGGCGCGGGCAGTTCACCACTCCGCCTGCCCCGGGCGAACCGTCGCGATTCAAGCTGGCGGTCGCCTCGTGCATGGATCAGAGCGTCAATCCAGTGCAGTCGGCGTGGTACTTGCTTCTGGCGGAGAAGCCGGCGTTGGAACTGCTGATCGGCGACAATGTATATGCCAACACGACGGATCGCGAACTGCTGTGGACGAAGCATCGCGAGCAACGCCGCGTTGTCGAGTTTGCGGCCGTGTTGCGCAATGTGCCGACGTATGCCATGTGGGACGATCACGACTCCGGTCCGAATAACTCGGACGGCACCTTGCCAGGCAAGGAAAAATCCCTGGTTGCTTTCAAGGAACTGTTCGCCAATCCCTCGGCCGGCACCAGCGAAACGCCGGGCGCGTTCTACAAGTTTAGTTGGGGCGACGTCGATTTCTTCATGCTCGACGGCCGATATCATCGCTCGCCCGACGAAGCGCCAAACGACGACAGCAAGCGAATGTTGGGCGACGCGCAGTTCAAATGGCTGGCAGACGGCCTGCGCCAATCGACGGCGAAATTCAAGGTGCTCGCGTCCGGCAGCACTTTGATGGCTAGCACCGACGACGGCTGGCGCGTGTACGATTTCGATCGCAAGCGGCTATACCAAACGATCATGGGCCAAAAAATCAGCGGCGTGATCTATCTCTCCGGAGACATCCACCGCTGCCAGCTCGACGTCCACTCGGCGGGCGAGACGGGAGGCTATCCGTTGTACGAAGTGATCTCCTCCGGCATCGGCAAGAGCAAGACGCAAGGTTTCGCCACGATCGAATTCGATACGACCGAGAAAGATCCAAGCTTGCGCATCAAGATCATTCACGGCGATGCCACGACGCGACTCGATCGCACGCTGAGGCTTTCCGAGTTACAAGTTCGCTAGCGTCCTGCGCTAGTTATTGGGGCGAACGAATCTCCGAACACGCCCCTTTTGACCGGCACTGGGTCTAGGCTGCCGACCATGTTGGCGTAGGAAGTACGCCGACTTGCCCCTATAATCCGGCATCAGGCTCTTACTCTGCCACATTGTTCTCACCCGCTCTCGAACATCAAACCAAACAAGTTCCCATGACCGCGCTCATCGACGTTATCAAATGGTTGATGAGTCTGGCACAGCCGGATAACTTGCGCGACCTGGTGGCCATGTGCGGTCCGTGGTGGGTGGGGTACTTGGCACTCTCGGCCATCATCTTTAGCGAGACGGGCCTGCTGGTGGGCTTTTTTCTTCCCGGCGATTCCTTGCTGTTTGCCGCCGGACTGCTTTCCAGCCAGGGCGTGTTCGACTTGGGATGGTTGATCGTACCACTGTGCATGGCGGCCGTCCTTGGCGACGGTGCCAATTACTATCTCGGCTTGCAAATGGGCGAGCACGTCTTCGAGCGGGGCCGACTGCGATTCGTGAAGCACAGCCATTTGATGGCGGCCAAAGCTTTTTATGAGCGTCACGGCGGCAAGGCGATCATTCTGGCGCGTTTCATTCCGCTCGTGCGCACATTCACTCCATTCGTGGCCGGCGTCGCGCGAATGAGTTACCGGCGGTTCGTCGTGTACAACGTGATCGGGGGGGTCGGCTGGATTGTTTCCATGACCTTGTGCGGCTATTTCCTCGGGCGAATCCCCTGGATCCACGACCACTTCGAGCTCGTGGTCATCGGCATCGTACTGGTGAGCGTGTTGCCCGTCGTGTTCAGCGTCTTGAAGCATTGGCTGTTTTCGAGCAGCCGAAGCGATGTTGACGGGGCCGCTTGACGAGCACGGCGATTCCTAAATCGTCAGTGCCTTCGCAATTTAGCGGCTAGAAACCCCGGGCCGGTTCAAGTATCTTGCCGCTTGTGTGAATCGCT
>JAYVCO010000244.1:0-13175 GCA_043749935.1 Planctomycetia bacterium | reverse complement strand
CTGGCCGAGGAAGTCGCGATCGACACTCCCTACACCCAGCGCTGCGAGGGGCTGATCAACGACGACGAAAGCGAAGTTGGCCGCGTCCACTTAGGCGTGGTTCACATTTTTGACGTCGATCGACCGAGCGTCTGCCCGTTGGAAACAGACATCGCTGAAGCCCAGTTCCGCCCGCTGGAAGAAATCGCGGCCGACATGAGCCAGTTTGAGACCTGGTCGCAAATTTGCCTCAAGGCATTTTTCGCCGAGAAGTAGCTCGCCGGTTGCTTATCTGGCAACTGGGCTGCTTCTATTGAATCGCCATGATGACCATGCTCGTCACGAGCAGGGCTGCGGCCGCCAGCAGCGGGACCACGACCAGCAGCGTCAGGCCTAGCGGAAACGTGGGCGGTTCGGCAATCAGAGTTGGCCGGTGATCCATGTCTGACACGGTTTCGAAATCAGCGGACGCCACCGGATCGGTGCGCTGCGACACCTGACTGGGGCTCTCTTCCTGGGCAAGGGGCAGGTCGTCGAACAGGCCAGGCTCTGTATCGCTCATCGAGGGCACGGCCGGCCGCAGAGGTCCGCCCGCAGCCGCTGGTGAGCCAAAATCCTTGAAGGCCGCGGTGACCGAATCGGCCGCCCAGGGCGCCAGTCGCTGGACGACCTCGTTGGCTGTCTGCAATCGCTTGTTGACGTCTTTCTCCATCATCGCCGCGATGACGTCGATGAATTCATCGGTCAAATCCAGGTTGAATCGACGCGGATTGAGCGGCGTCTCTTCGCAATGGCGGCGCGCCTTGTCGCGGCTGGTGCCGCCAGGGAACGGCACTTTGCCGGTCACGGCGTAATACAGCGTGCAACCGAGAGAATAGATGTCGCTGGCAGGCAGCAGATTGCCAGGCGAGCTGATGTGTTCCGGCGAAAGATAATCGGCCGTGCCAACGATCCGGCCGGCCCGTGGGTCGGTGGGATCTTCGATGCCCAAAAAACTGGCCAGCCCGAGATCCGAGACTTTTGTCTGCCCATCGGGAGTGACAAGCAAGTTACCAGGCTTGACGTCGCGGTGTACCATGCCGCGGCTGTGTGCGTGGGCCAGCCCTCGGGCGGCCTGCGAAATGATCGTAGCCGCGTCCTGCATCGAAAGTTTTCCGCGGGCGCGAAGCAGCTTGCGCAGGTCGGTTCCAGGCACGAATTCTGTAACCAGAAAATGCACGTTGCCGTCGTGTCCGGCATCGAACGCCCGCACGAGGTTTTCGTGATCGAATTGGGCTTGCGCGCGAATTTCGCGGGTGAAGCTGGCGATCGCATCGGGCGTAGCGCGATGCCGTGGCAGAACTTTGATGGCGACGATCCGGCCCATCAGGCGATGCTCAGCCTTGAACACCTGGCCCATGCCCCCCTGGCCGATCGAGTCGAGCACCAGGTACGGTCCGAGGCTGAATTTCGAGCGGCCGACTTTCAACTGCTCGGCCTGCCAACGATTGATCCGGCCCAGTTCGACCAGCTTAGCCGCCAAGGCTTCGTCGCCAATGTCAGTCCAGGTGCCGACGCCGCCTCCGCCGGCGCGCAGAGCGGCTTCGGCCTCGATGATTTGCTCGACGGTGAGCAATCCACTAGCCAGCGCCGATTTGCGAAAGACAGTCAGCGGAAGATGGTCCACAGCACTCCAAGCGGAACGGTGGCGTAAGGCTCGCCGGATTTGAAATCGAGAGAGCTACTGTCTCGATAAAGCCCTGAATCAGAAGCTACTTGCGAGAAAGAGCCCTTAGGTAACTTCAAACATAAGCATACCTCGCCGCTGTTCGCCATCCTAAATTCTACCAAGAATTCCCTAAATTTAGCTTGCGTATTTGCGCAAAAAACAACGATTTGGCGCGGTGCGTACTGATGAAGCACTTCTTAATCTCGAAAGCCGAGCGACTGCCACGCGGGGGGAAGCGGGGCGGTCAGTTCGATCGATTCCTTGCGGACCGGGTGCCGGAATACCAAACTCCGCGCGTGCAGGGCGACCCCATCGGCGAACGGCTGGCCCGAGCCATATTTTTGCTCCCCCCACAGCGGGAACCCGCGAGCTGCGAATTGAAGGCGAATCTGATGCTTGCGACCGGTCTGTAGTTCAATTTCGACCAACGAGCCGCGTCCCAGGCCGCGGATGCGCCGGTAGCGCAACCTGGCTTCTTTTGCTCCGGAGCTGTTGGATTTTACGATGACCATTCGTTGGCGAGCTTCGTCTTTGGCCACCCAATCGATCAGCTCTCCCTCCGCCGGTTCGATCGTGCCCGTGAGGATGGCCCAGTAGGTTTTTTGAACGCTTCGCGTGCGGAATTGCTCGGTCAGCCGAGCCGCCGCTTTGGAAGTCCGCGCCAAGAGCACGATGCCGGTGCTGCCGGCGTCCAGTCGGCTCATGATTCCCAAATAGACGTTGCCGGGCTTTTGATATCGACCCTTGATATACTGTTTGGCGAGGGTCACCACACTAGGCGTGCCGGCCTTGACGCCCATCGTCGGCAAGCCGGCGGGCTTGTTTACGGCCAGCACGTGATTGTCCTCGTAGAGTATTTCCAAATTGCTCGGTCGCATCGAGTTATCGTAACAGCAAACCACGGCCCTCACGAGCGGCGCCCCGACACCCAGCAAGTCGCGAATGATTCCTGAATCGCCCGTCAAAGCCGCGACGTTGATTCTCGCCAGTGGGTCGTCCCAGCGGCATCGTTTGCTGACGGAGAGTGGCTATCGGTTCAATACGGTCGTTCCCCGAGATCATGCGGAGTGTGGAGTTTGCAGCCGGGAAACTCCGCCGGAACTTGTCGCGCGGCTCAGCTACCAAAAGGCGGCCGATGTTGCCGAGCAACTGCGGACCCGGCCGGTTGCGGGCGATTTCATCGTGGGCTGCGATACCGTGGCCGAGTGTGTGGGCCAGATTCTAGGCAAGCCGGCGGACCGAAAACACGCCCGCCAAATGTTGGAACTGCTGAGCGGACGGGAGCATCACGTCTATAGCGGACTGTGTGTCTGGCCGCTGAGCGGCGGGCGTCCGACGGTGAAAGTGGCCCGCACCAAGCTGCGTATGGACAACCTCACGGAAGCTCAGATCGAAGAATACTTGGCCAGTGGCCTGTGGGAAGGAAAGGCGGGAGCATTCGGCTATCAGGATCGCATCGATTGGTTGCACATCGTCGAGGGAAGCGAATCGAACGTGGTGGGGCTGCCGTTGGAGCTCCTGGCTGAAATGCTGTTGAGCAGGGACTAGGGATTGGGGGTTGGGTGTTCGTAGAAGTGTGCAGGAAAATGGCTCAAAACGGTCATAAGTTCGTGATTCCAGGGAGTGGTGTTACAATTGTTTGGAAAGGCTTTGGTTCAGCCATCTTGCGGCGGGCCAGGGCGCGACGATAAGGTGGAATTTGGCGGCATTGCAATTCTCGCCGCCATGAAGGTCTCGGAACCACTCGTTTGTGGCCCCCGTCGCGGTCGAATGACCGAGCGGGGGGGACGGCCAAATGCTAGCATATCTGGTCATTCGCGAAGGCTCGAAATGGGCCGATGTTTTCCGTCTGGTTCCCGGCCAGGCGGTGACGATCGGCCGCGCGCCGACTAATCAAGTGGTCGTCAAGGACGAGCGCTGCAGCCGCTGTCACGCCGAGATCTTTTATTCCGACAATCAATGGACGCTGCGCGACCTGGACAGTCGCAACGGCACGATCATCGCCGACGCGCGCGTGCGCGGCGACTATCTGCTGCAGCCGGGCGACATTATCCGCATTGGCCAAACCCAATTGCGGTTCGTCCACGAGTTGTCGAAGGCGTTCACCGAATCCAACAATCCGCTGCTCGAGCAGGAAGGCGACGAAGCTTTCCATGGGCCGCTGGCGACGGATGACTCGAGCGTGCTCTCGATCCACGAGCCGGCCACGATTACACATAGACGCGGCCAGACGAAATTTCTCGAGCCGCGACAGGCCGATGAAACGTCGCTGCCCAAGGTGGGCCGGGCCGCGGCCAGCTTGTGCCGGTTGGCGTTCGAACTGGCCCAGGCGCCCGAGATCATCACGATTTGCGATTTGGCATTGGGGGGCCTGTTCAGCGCGACACAAGTCGACGCCGGCGCGGTGCTCGTGCTGCCGCGTCACTACGAAGGCGAGCCAAACTCGATCGATTTGGAACTCGTTTCCGCGCGAACCGATTCGTCGTTGCCCTATCATCGGGTCTCCAATTTCCTGGCGTCCACGGTACTGCGAGAAGGCGAAGCTGTGCTGGCCCGCAACGTGATGGGCGACAGCGCTTTGGGCAGCCGCGACAGCAAGGGCGTGGTCGACGCGACGAGCGTGATCTGCGCGCCGATCCGCCGGGGAAAACGCGTGTTGGGCCTGTTGCACTTGTATTCGACGAACGACGAGCGGGTGCCAGATCCCGACGATCTCGAGTTTACGCTGGCCGTGGCCGATACCGTGGCCGTGGCGGTCGACAATTTGGGTCGCCGTCAGGAATTGGCCGAGAATCTGAACCAGATTCGCGATGAGAACGTGCAACTGCGCGAACGGTTGGGCGTGCAGAGCGAAATCGTCGGCAGCAGCATTGCCATGGCGCGCGTCGCTCAGGAGATCGCACGGGCGGCCCCTAGTCGCGCCACGGTGTTGATTCGCGGCGAAAGCGGCGTGGGCAAGGAACTGGTCGCGCGAGCCGTCCACTTTTCCAGCCCGCGGCGCAAAGAACCATTCGTGTGCCTCAACTGCGCCGCGCTTTCGCGCAGCCTGCTGGCCAGCGAGCTGTTTGGCCACGAGCAAGGAGCTTTTACCGGCGCCACGCAACGCAAGATGGGGAAATTCGAGGCGGCCAATGGCGGCACGCTGATGTTGGACGAAATCGGCGAAATGAGCCCCGCCATCCAAGCCAAGTTTTTACGCGTGCTGGAAGGCCACCCTTTTGAACGCGTGGGCGGCACCGAGACTGTTAAAGTCGACGTGCGCGTGATCGCCGCCACGAATCGCGACTTGGAGCGCGATGTGACCGAAGGACGCTTCCGCCGCGATTTGTATTTTCGTCTGCGCGTGCTCGAGATTCTCGTCCCTCCTCTTCGTAAACGGATCGAAGACATTGCCGAATTGGGACATTACTTTCTGCAACGGTTCAACGCCGAGACGGGCCGCAAGTTGCGCGGGTACACGCCGCAGGCGATGGAACTGATGCGCAAGTATCGCTGGCCCGGAAACGTTCGAGAGTTGAAGAACGTCGTCGAACGGGCCGTCGTGTTGGCGCGCGGCGAATTCATCGAGTACGAGGACCTGACCCTCTCGCAAATCTCGACCGTGGGAGACACCGGCGACATCCAGATGCCCCAGGCCCAATTCCGCCCGGCGTCGTTGTCCGACGTGGAGCGGCAACATATCTTGGCCACGCTGATATCGACCAACTGGAACAAGAGCCAGACGGCCGCCCTGCTGGGCATCGAGCGTTCGACGTTGGATCGAAAGATTCGCCGCTATGAGCTGATCGAAGACCATCGCAAAGCAGCTCCTTAGAGCCGGGCCACAGGTGCGGCCACTCAACGCGCGGTATGGGCAGCGCGGCTCATCTTGCGACCCATTCGCTTCCTCCCGCGGCATGGATTACACTGCGGCTACTCGAGCCCCCTTGGCGGCCAATTCCTAAAACAAAAACTCCTTTTCGAGGTTTGCGCGTCATGGAATCATTGCGGGCAGCGGTCATTGGGCGCACCAAGCGTGGCGACTACGGGCACGGACTCGACGAAGTGTGGGCGGACGTGCCCGGAGTGCAGTTGGTGGCGGTCGCCGACGACGACAAGACTGGTTTGGCGGCGGCGGCCAAAAAACTCAAAGTCGGCAAGGCTTTTGCCGACTACCGCGAAATGCTGGACAAGGTCAAGCCCGACGTCGTGAGCATCGCCACGCGCTGGACCGATCAGCATCGCGAGATGGTGATCGCGGCCGCCGATCGCGGCATTCATGTCTACTTGGAAAAGCCGCTCTGCCGCACGCTGGCCGAAGCCGACGAAATGGTGGCGGCCTGTGAACGCACGCACACGAAGTTGGCCATTGCCCACACCACGCGATATAGCCCGCGCATTCCAATTGTCAAAGAGTTGCTGGCCTCGAACAAGATTGGCCGCGTGCTTGAGCTCCGCGGAAGAGGCAAAGAGGACGCGCGCGGCGGCGGCGAGGATCTTTGGGTCTTGGGGTCGCACATCATGGATTTGATTCGGCTCCTCGGCGGCGATCCGGCCTGGGGTTTTGGCCGGGTGACCGTGGCCGGCAAGCCCGTGACCAAGGCCGACGTGGCCGAAGGGAACGAAGGGCTGGGGCCGCTGGCCGGCGACGCGGTGAGCGCGATGTATGGCATGCAAAGCGGCGCTACCGCTTACTTTGCTTCACAACGAAACGCCGGCGGCACTCGGCCTCGGTTTGCGCTGCAAATTTTCGGCTCGCAAGGCATTCTGGAAATCACCACCGGCTATTTGCCGAGCGTGAAGTATCTGGCCGATCCAAGCTGGTCTCCGGGCCAGAGTGGTGCAAAATGGGAAAACGTGTCGAGCGCCGGCATCGGCAAGCCTGAACCGCTGGCCAACGACAAGGATCACGCCGCCAACCGGCTGGCCGCCCTGGAATTGCTCTCCGCGATCCGTGAAAACCGGCAACCCAACGGCAGCATCTACGATGGCCGCGCCGCCGTCGAGATGGTCGTGGCCGTTTTCGAGTCGCACCGACTCGGCAAGCCCGTCGAATTTCCGCTGGCGAACCGCCAGAACCCGCTGGCGATGCTTTAAGGGTAGGGATTCGGGGTTGGGGGCTGGGGATTAGGGTGCATTGGCGAAGTTTCAGGCCCCAAGGTTCAGCGACAACGCTACTCTTTCTCTTTGTTTTGACACCGCAGAGTTCACGCCGCACGGCTCCGGCGGGTGCCGAAACACCTGCGGAGCCGCATGGCGTGTTGAAGATTCTTGTCTGAACGAGCGAAAGAAGCCGTTATTCTCGTTCCATGAGATTCGCCACCGATGCGTCCGTGGCCTTACCCAAGAAGGCTCGGATGTCGCTGATGCTTTGGGCGCCGGTCAACTGTTGGCGCTTCCAGCCGGTGTCGGTCTTCTGATAGAGGACCAATTGGGGAATCGAACTGCCTCGCATGAGCTTTCCCGCCAGATCGCTTTCATGGTCGGCGTTCACGTAGGCAAATGAGATCTTGCCTTGCTCCCCGCTTTTCTTCAGTTCCGGAAGCGCGGTCGTCTTCATTTGCTGGCAGCCTGGGCACCAATCGGCCCCAATCAGCACGACCAGGGGCCGGCCAGACTTGGCTGTTTCGCGGTAAGCGGTCGCATAGTCGTGACCACTGGCACCAATCGCCGCAACTTGTAGCAGGAGATTTAAAGTCAGTTGCATCATTACCTCGGCGCTCCTTCTTACATTGTGAGAAAAAGTACAATCCTGGCGCGTGCTCGTTGCAAGCCCAATTTCAAGTTGCCCAGACAAGCTGGGGCTTCCGTGGGTTGCTTGCTCGAGTTCTTGCGGCAGAAAGAGTGAGCCACTGACCGAGAGAGTTGATTGCAACGCTTCGCGGTGGGCGTCCCTTCCTGACCTCGGGTTGACAGACTCGGTGCTAGCTTCCTAAAGAGCTTTCCAGTCTATCTGGGAAGAATGGCCACGCAAGCATAAAATGAGTAAACTTTTCCACTCATACGTGGGTCGCCCGTATGGGTGGATTGGATGGGCTACTGTTGGTTTGACGATTGGGAAGTCAAGGCAGTCATTGGGCTTCGGTCGGGCTGCACGCACCACCTGATTGAGTTAAGCCTCGCGGTCGATATAATCACGAGGCTCGGCAAGCATGCACCTCTGGATAGCGTGGCGCACGCATCCACCGTTTCAGAAGCCATTCTCATGAAGTTACGCGTTGGCCTTGTGGGCCTGGGCAATGCCTGGGAAGTCAGACATCGCCCGGCGCTGCGCGCGTTGAGCGATCGATACGAGGTCCGGGCCGTGTGCGAAGCCGTGGCCCATCGCGCCGAAATCGCGGCCCGCGACTTCTCTGCCGACGCGATCGATGGATTTCGCGTCTTGTGCCAGCGCGAGGACATTGACGCCGTGCTGATTTTGTCGGGCCAGTGGTTTGGCGCGCTGCCGATTCTGGCGGCATGTGAGGCAGGCAAAGCCGTGTACTGCGCCTCCGCGCTGGATTTCGACACCGAACAGGCCCGCCTGATCAAGCAGCGGGTCGAACAATCGGGCGTGGCATTCATGGCCGAGTTTCCGCGCCGCCAGGCGCCCGCCACCTTGCGACTCAAAGAGCTGATTGCCACGCGACTCGGCAATCCGCGCTTGCTGTTCTGTCATCAGCGCGTGCCCACCGAAACGACAGGCGGCCAACGACAAATGTCAGAGGCTCCCGTGTCGCGGACTCACGACCTGGTGGAGCTCGTCGACTGGTGCCGCTATGTGGTCGGCGGCGAGCCGACTTCGGTGCTGGGGCTTTCGCACTCGACGCAGGCGGATCCGAAAGAAGTCGATTACGAAATGATGAGCCTGGATTTTTCCGGCCCCGATGGACCGGGCACGAAAGTCACGGCGCAAATCAGCTCGGGCCGCTACATGCCGGCCTGCTGGCCCGAGGCCGTTACCTATCGCCCGCCAGCGGCCCTGCAAGTCGCCTGCGAAGGCGGAATCGCATTTATCGATCTGCCTTCGACGCTGGTTTGGTTCGATAAGGCCGGCCGGCACATGGAAGCGCTCGACAGCGAACGACCGGTCGGCGAGCAAATGCTTTCGCAGTTCTGTCGTGCCGTGACCAGCCTGGTGCGTAGCACCAGCGGACTCGAGGACGCCTATCGGGCCATGCTCATCGTGCAAGAAGCGCACCGCAGCCATGCCGAAGGCTGCCGGATCGAACTCGGCTCCTGATTGCGCCGCTCTCGCGGGTCAATCCAACTCTTCCAACCAGAGTCGGATTTCGTTTTCGTATTCGCTGGCCAGATCGCCCTTGATGAGTTGGCGGTGAAAACTGGCGGCGCCTTCCTTGACCAGATCGGCCGCCTCGGCGCTGGGGAACCGTCGCATCGGATCGGGCGCAACGAGGCCGCGGCAAAAATTCATCAGCAGTTCATTGCACACGACTTCCTGCGGCAAAATCTGCGGCAGACGCTGGGCGAGGAATCGCTTGGCTTCGAGCAATTCGCGAAACGACGTCAGGCCGGCGAAGGGCTGGCGACCGGCCAGAATTTCGATCAGCACGTAGCCCAGGCTAGCCAGATCACTCCGCGGCGAACAATCGGCGCCTTCGAGCACCTCGGGCGCGGTATACGTCGGCGTACACGTCCGCAGGGCCGGGGCATTGGTCAATTCGAACGCCGAGCCGATATCGACGATCTTGGCGTTGCCGGTGCGCTTGAGCATGATGTTCGAGGGCTTGATATCGCCGTGGACGATGCCCTCGCGATGCAGGGCTGCCAGGCCGGCCAGACATTCTCGCACCACCGAGATGGCGATGCCCGGTTTCAGTCGAGGCTGCGTGTCGCCGGCGGTCACGATCACGTTGTTCAGATATTCCCAGCGGCGACCACTCACCCGTTCGCGCGTGCGTTCGAGCATTTCAGGCGTCAGCAGCCGGCCCAGATCGTAACCGTCGATCCACTCCATTTCCATGATGCGAATGCGATTGCGATCGACGAAGTTGTGGACGTCTAGCAAGTTGTCTTGTTGGATCTGCGCCACGCGGGCCGCCACCTGCGCAATCCGAGCCATCGACTCGTCATAGCTACGCGCGTCGTCGTAACGAGCGGGCGAAAAGATTTTCAGCGCCACCGGCAACGTGAAGTTGTCGGTTCCTTTGCGCTGGCTCAAATAGACGACCCCCTGACCGCCCGAGCCCAAGCGGCGCGTCAGGTGCAAATGCTCGGTCCAGCTCATCCGCTGGTCGTTGATCACCGACTCGTAGCGCTGAATCAGTTCGTCCGGACAGTGCGTGGCGGGCTGTCCTTCGTGCGTGATCGTCGGCGTGCCATGATGGAATGTGGTTGTCGACATGCGAGTCCGCCTCGTAGTTGTCAGGCATGTGGGTGGGTCTTGGTGGGCCCTTATCTTAGGCCCATTCGACTTTTCTCGTCCAGTCCGAAGCTTAGTCCAATCCCGTGCCAATGGCGATTTTTGATCTGTGAGGAGCCGCGAAAGCAGTCCCAAACTTCGCTATCGGGCCAGAGCGCTAGCTTCGTGCCACCCTCGTTGGATATCCGAGACGCTTGTCGACCAGATTCCTGAGCGGCTCACCAACCAGATAGCGGCGCAAATTGTCGCAAAAGAAGTCAGTCATTTGGTCGATACGCAGCCGGCTTTGACCGCCGACGTGAGGAGTGATGATGACATTCGGCATTTCCCAGAGCGGGCTCGACGCTTTGAGCGGCTCTTCTTCGGTGACATCCAAGCCGGCGGCAGCCAGATGGCCCGAGCGAAGCGCCGCGACCAGGGCGGATTCGCCCACCAATGGGCCCCGAGCCACATTGATCAGAATCGAGCCCGGTTTCATTTTTGCTAGCGCCGCCGCGTCGATCATTCCGCGAGATTGCGGCGTCAACGGCGCCGAGAGAAACAGAATATCGACTTGCGCAAGCAGATCGTGCAGCTTCTCGGCTGGCCAGAGGGCTTCGACATGGGCCGGCTTATCGACCGGAAACGTATCCGTGGCCAAAATCCGCGTCTTGAACGGGCTAATCACTTCCGCGATTCGCCGCCCGACGCCTCCCAAGCCGACGATGCCTACCGTGCTGTGGTGCAAGTCGCGCGTGGGACGGCGAATGAACTCCTTGGCCTGCTGCGCGCGAAAAAAGACCGGCAGGCTGCGCGTCAAGGCGGTGACGAGCGCCATCGCGTGTTCCGCGACCTGGTCGGCCAACACGCCCGAGGCGCTGGTTACCGTTATGTCGGACTGGACCACGGCCGGAACCAGACAATGATCGAGACCGGCGGCCGACGATTGGATCCATTTCAGCCGACCGACCCGCACGACCGCCGGCCAATCGATGGGCACCTTGGCATGCCCACAGAAGATGTCGGCACGCAAGATTTCCTCAGCGATCCGCTCTTGCCCGGCATCGACCAATTCGGCCTTTGGGGCCGCTGACTGAATCTGGTCGAAGTGGTGTTTTTCCACCGGATAGCAAAGCACGATTCGCATAGTTCAAATAATGAGGATGGTGGTTGGTAGAAGATGGATCGTTCAGCGGCGTTATGTCTGGCGGCCGGCAAATCGTACCCTTTCGGCAAAGGGCGGGGAACTTCAAACTGTTTGGACGCATCCGTTGACGGCCAGGTTCTCGCTGGCTCATATTTTCATCGGCGGCTTGCCTCAAAAAAGACCACTGAGAGACTAGAACGAGCCTGCCTTGTCGGATTAGAATAGGTGTTTTGGATTGCGCGGTCCTCGCGAGCGCTCGGTTTGTTGAAAAGTCGCTCGCGCGCCCAAAGTTTGCCGACAAAGTGACCCGCTTGCCCCCGAAGTGACCCCGTTTTCGTCCCGCCCGGCAGGAGTCTTCCCTGGTGCCCACTCGTTATTCGATCGGCGTTGCCACCGTCGTCATGCTGGTGCTGTTGCGGCTGAATATCGGCTGGCACTTCTTCAGTGAGGGCGTCAAGCATTATACGGACACCAACTGGTCGTCGGAGGCCGTGTTGCGGGCAGCCAAGGGCCCTTTGGCCCCCATGTACCGCTCGTACCTGCCCGACTTCCACCATTTCGAAGAGTTGTTGCACGGCCCAACCGACGAGAACGACGCGCACGCCGTGCAAAGCTGGATCGACGGAGTTCAGACCGATTGGGATACTTATCGCCAGGAATTCGCCGCGCACTACGGCCTGAACGACGCCCAGCAGAAACAAACGACGAAAATCCTCAAGGAACACCAGGCCGAACTGCGCGATTGGACCGCCGCGAACAAAGATGCGATCGCCACCCACGTCCACGAATGGCAACGCAAGGAAACAACGAAGGCCACTCCGGCCGGCGATCTGCCGTTCCAAAAGAAACGTGTGGCAGACAAGCAAGCGGCCCTCAACGGCGAAGCCAACGGTTGGCTGGGCGAGCTGAGACGGACAGAGACCGATTACCGCAACGATTTGTTCACGCTGCTCGACGACGAACAGCGCGCAGCCAAACCGCTCGCGCATCACGTCAATTCGCTGGATGTCGTGGACGACGTGATGAAGTATGCCATCCTGGCCATTGGCCTGTTGTTGATCGTGGGCCTGTTCACGCGGCTGGCCTGCCTGGCCGGAGCCGCGTTTTTGATCTCCGTGGTGCTGATGCAACCGTTTTGGGTCAGCGACACCATGCCGACGTTCAATCAATATGTCGAAATGTTTGCGCTGCTCACGCTGGCGACGACCGAAGTCGGCCGCTGGGGTGGACTCGATTTCTTTCTTCCCCGCCTGCTCACCGGAAAGTGTTGTTCCTCGAAAGGCAAGACCGATGTATCTCAGTCCTGAAGAAAAGGCCGTCGGCCAAGGCAATTTCCAAAACGCGGTCGGCATCAACCGGCGCGATTTTCTCAAAACCGGCATCGCCGCCGGCGCGGTCTCAGGCGCCGGTTTGGGCGCGATGTACTTCGGCTACGAAGCCTCGGTCGGCAATCCGCTGCGCGTCGGCGTGATTGGCACCGGCGACGAGGGCAACGTGCTGCTCGGATCGGTCACGCCCAGCTATATCCAGGTCGTCGCCATCTCCGACATTCGCCCCTACAACATCCACCGCGCCTTTCACGGCGACCACTCGAGCGAAAATGCTCTGCGCGTGCGCTGTGGCCTGATGACCAAATATGGCTGGAAAAGCGAAGACGAAGCGCGCAAGCACGTCAAAGTCTATAGCGACGACTATAAAGAGCTGCTCAAAGATCCCGATGTCGAAGCGGTCATCATTGCCTTGCCATTGCACCTGCACGCGCCGGTGGCCATCGAGGCCATGAAGGCGGGCAAGCACGTGCTGACCGAAAAGCTGATGGGCCACAGCGTCCACGAGTGCAAGGAGATGGGCCGCGTTTCCAAGGAGCTGAACAAGATTCTGGCGACCGGCCACCAGCGGCATTACAGCATTTTGTACGACAACGCGGTCGATACGATTCGTCGCGGGCTGATCGGCGAAATCCACAGCATCCGCGCCCAATGGCATCGCGACAACATGCCCGGTCACGACAGTTGGTCGCT
>JAYVCO010000243.1:0-5978 GCA_043749935.1 Planctomycetia bacterium | reverse complement strand
GTCGAAATTCTGTTTCAAAGCCTTGCTGGCACCGAGAGCACGTTGACCGGCGAGTTCGACGTCACCATCGAACTGCTCGATCGGGGGTACGAAGCGATGCAGTCGCGCGGAGTGTTGCGCGAGTTGACCAGCCAACAGATGTATTTCGAAACGGGCCAAGGCAGCGAGTTCACCTACGGAAAGCACAACGGCATCGACATGGCCACGGCCGAAGCACTCTGCTATGGCCTGGCACGGCGGTACGACCCGTTCATGATCAACAACGTGACAGGTTTCATCGGGCCGGAAACGCATTTGGACAATTTCGAGATGATCTGGTCGAACTTGCAAGATCATTTCATGGGCAAGCTCTTGGGGCTGCCGATGGGTATGGCCCCTTGCTACACCCTGCACTCGCGGATCACGCTCGAAGGCCAGCAGATGGCGACGCAACTGCTGACCGCGGCCGGCGCGAACTATTATATGGACGTTTGTTTGAATACCGACCGAATGCTGGCCTATTTCGACACTAGCGGCCACGACGACCAGACGTTGCGCGAAACATACGGGCGGCAACCGGCTGCTGAGTATCTGGAATGGGCGTTCGGCCGGGGAATTTTTGTGCGCGATAGTCAGCAGCGAGTCGTGCGCGGACCGAACTGGGGCGACCCGAGACAGTTTTGCGAGTCCGATGAGGAGTTACGTAGCTTGTTGACAGCCACGCCGGCGACCTACGGTTTTGCGACCGCGGGCCCGCGTCCGGCAGACGAAGTATCGCGGCAGGTCAAACTCAACCAGGCCGTCGGCCGCGCAGCGATTCTCGCCGAACTAGAAATCGATGAACTACTGAAATTGGCTGACTTTCGTGTGGTCGCAACCGAAGCCCACAGCAAAGAGGCGCACTTGAACGCGCCAGAATTGGGCAGCCGGCTTGCCGCCAGTGATCTCGAGCGACTGTCGGCCGAGGGCAACCAGGTGCAGATCGTGGTGTCCGACGGGCTTAGTGCTGGAGCCGTGCGTCACAACCTGCCGAGTTTGCTGCCGGTCTTGAGCGATGCGCTCGATGCCCGACGCATTCGCGTTGGCCAGCCGATCGCTGTTCGTTATGGTCGAGTCAAATTGGCCGAGCAGCTCGGCGTCGTGCTCGAAGCCGAACTGATCATCTTTTTGCTGGGCGAACGACCCGGTGGTGACGTCCAGGCGGCCCGAAGCCTGTCGGCCTATCTGGTCTACCGTACGACGCCAACGCTTTGGGAAAACACAAAACCGACGGCTTCAGACGCCAGCGCCTCAAGCCGGCCGGCCTTTGAGTATTCGGTGATCTCGAACATCCACGAGCGAGGGCTACCTCCCTTGGAGGCGGCCGGACTTATCGCCGAGAAAGTGTTTCAGATACTCAGTTTACGTGCGGCTGGAAACCGGCTCGAGGAGCTACTATGGGCCGGCCCAGACGGTTGACAAGATCGAGTGTTTTCCCATGGAAAATCACGTCAAAACCCGAATAGTCATTAATCCTAAAAAATTTTCTCCAAATGCTTGACACCGTGATCCGCCCAGCTTAGAGTACACCCAATCGGCAAATTCAACACACTAGGACTGCATCGGTCGTTGGTTCGCTAATGACTCTTAATTGAGAGCCCCCTAATCGCGGCTTGACCGCGTAGCGCCGAATTTTGGCGCGCTTCTTTTGCTCTCAATTCCAAAGCACTGCTCGTCACGCGAGTTCGCGTTGCGCTTGCACTCTGCTTGCGCGTGCGTTCTGCGCTTTTCCGACGCGCTTTATGACCCCTTAGCTCCGGCTCGCGGCACGCCTGTGCGCGTCTACGAGCGGATTACTGATAAGCAACATAAAAAGCATTGCACCGCGACCCGACACCACGATTCGACAACCAGGTACCCCCAGGCAAGTAGGCCGGAATCTTCAGGAACCAGCACTCTTATGACTTCTCATCTGACTAATCGGCCTTTGACCCCACTGCGTATTCGCACAAACTCACTGCGTACGCGCACAAATTTACTGCGTACGCGCATTTCGCGATGCGTGTGCGGCTGTGCATTTCTACTGATGCTCGTGGCAAGCTCACAGCCGGCCTCGGCCGAGTTCTTCCAATTTTCCACGATCGTGAATATCGGCGCGCTGCCGGCCGGCTCGACGTTGGTTGGCAACAATACGAATGTGGCAACCATTACAACGCCGGCTAATGCAATCATCACGCTGACCATGAGTCCCAGCCTCGGTCCCGATAACATCGATGGCAGCGGTGTAGGTTCCGATATTGTCTTCTCAGCCATCTCGGCCGCGACTACCCGTACGTCACCGCTGGAGAATATTTCGATTCCGTATAGCTTTCAACTGAAGATTTCCGACTTCCCAACCAACTTCGGCGGAGTCTCGTTGCACAATGGCACGTTTAACATCAGCGGAATCCTGACCGGGACCGTGGGCGCGACGGGTGGCGGCAAGAAAGTGAACATCCAGAATCAGTTCCTGTCGATCACGCCGGCATCTCAAGCGATCGGGAATGAATTTTACGCGGTGTCCTCGCCGAGCTACGTGCCGCCGGGTCCCACGAATAATGGCGCCTTCGGGTTGCACGTCAGTTCGCGGGCAGTGCCGGAGCCTGGCACGATGGCGCTGCTAGGCACGGGTCTCATTGCTCTAGCTACCCCCGCTTACCGACGATCGCGACGGAAAACGCCTTCGTCCAGCGGTTCTCTATAAATCGAGTATCCTCGCCAACACAGCCAGCGGCGGGTCAAATGGTCCAGCACTGGCTGTTTTCATGCGCCTAGCAGGCGGTATTCCAACCTGATTCCTCCTCGGGTTGTCAATTTTTCGCTCGGCGGCCGATCCGGCTATAATGCGATTCGGTCCCTGAGGGATAAGTTCTGTTCTCGCCGAAGTTGCCCCGTTCCGACTCGCATGTATTTGGTTATGGATAGGAGGGATCGCGCGTGACGTCCCGATATCCGGCCGGCCCGAAAGACTTTTTCTTGGGAGCCACGTTTGCGCGGCGACTGCGGAATGATCCGCTCCAGTTCATTACCGAACTTGGTCGCACCTATGGCGACATCGCATATTTTCGCTTGGGTCCGATTCGAGCCTATGTGCTCAACCATCCGCAACTGATCCGCGAGCTGTTGGTCACCAAACACAAGAGCTTTCGCCGGCCCCCCTGGCTGGTGCGCCCGTTGAGCAAGATCGACGGCCAGGGGCTCGTGTTGAGCGAAGGCGAGTTGTGGCAGCGCCAGCGGCGGCTCGTGCAGCCGGCCTTCGGCAGCAAGCGATTTGAACCGTATGCTCATACGATCGTCGAATACACACGAAGAACCGTGGATCGCTGGGTAGGACACGCATCGTTGGACATCGCCGACGAAATGACGCGATTGACCCTCGAGCTGATCTCAAAAATCCTGTTCGACGTCGACGTTTCCGAAGAAACGGCCCGCTTGGGTGAAGCCGTGCGCGTGATTTCGCAAACCTACGTCCGCGAAGCCGGCAATCCGCTACAACTTCCCGATTGGCTGCCCCTGGCCGCCAAACGCCGCAAGCGTTGGGCCATCCAAACCATCGACCAAATGATCCGAGGTATTATCGCCAGGCGTCGCGCGTCCTGCGAGGATCACGGCGACCTGCTGTCGATGTTGTTGCTGGCCGTCGACGAAGAGGGAGACAGCCGCGGCATGAGCGACGAGCAGGCACGCGATGAAGCCGTAACGCTGTTCAACGCCGGCCATGACTCGACGGCCGCCGCTCTGGCCTGGATTTGGTACGCCGTGGCCAGCCACCCGGGGGTCGAGGCCAAGCTGGTGGAAGAAATCGATAGTGTCTTGACCGGTCGTCCGGCCGAGTTTGGCGATGTGGCGCGCCTGCCTTACACCGAGATGGTCGTCAAGGAAGCGCTGCGTCTCTATCCGCCGACTTGGGCGCTGTTTCCACGCGAAGCGATTGCCGATGTTGAAATCGGCGACGTCTCGATCGGCCGAGGCAGTTGGGTCTATGCATTTCCATACGTGACGCAGCGCGACCCGCGGTTTTTCGAAGACCCCGAGAAATTCGATCCCGAACGATTCGGGCCGGGCCGGATCGACAAAATTGCTCCCTACGCCTATTTCCCATTTGGTGGTGGACCTCGCGTTTGCGTCGCCAGTTCGTTTGCGATGATGGAGATGGTCCTGATCGTCGCCACGGTGCTGCAAACATTTCGTCTGAGGCTGGCCTCCGACCAGCACGAGGCTGAACCCGAGCCGTTGATCGCGATTCGACCCAAGGGCGGACTCCGCGTCACGCTCAGCCGTCGAGCCGAACTGGCCCATGCGGGGAAACCGTAGCGAGGAACACATTGGATCCACCTTCCGTCCCAAGCCCGAGCGATTGCAACCCCAGTGACCCCGCGGCGAAACCTCAGAGGCCTTGGCTACGTTGGTCCTGGCTGCGTTGGATAGCACTGCCGATTCTGTCTTACCTCGTTGTTGTTGGCATCATCATGAGTCTCGAAAACTCGCTGATTTATTCGCCGTCGGTCTATCCGGCGGGCTTTTGGACGCCTCACTATTTGAACTTCGAGGACGCGTGGTTCGCGGCGCCTGATGGCACGAAGCTCCATGGCTGGTATGTGCCACACGCCAACCCGCGCGCTGTGGTATTGTTTGCGCACGGCAATGCGGGCAATCTCAGCCATCGGGCCGATATTGTCGCCGTGCTCGTCCGACGGCTCGACGTTTCCGTCATGATCTTCGATTATCGCGGATTCGGCCGAAGTGCTGGCAAGCCGACGGAGCGGGGAGTGCTGGCCGATGCTCGCGCGGCGCGTCACTGGTTGGCTCAACGCACGAAATTGAGCGAATCGCAAATCGTGTTGATGGGCGAGTCGCTCGGCGGCGGCGTGATGGTGGACCTGGCGGCCCACGATGGCGCGCGCGGCCTGGTGCTCGAAAACACGTTTAGTTCTCTCCCCGACGTCGGCGCTTATCACTATCCGTGGTTTCCCGTCAAGCTGCTGATGCGGACTCGCTTTGATTCCGTCGGCAAGATATCCAACTATCACGGACCGCTGCTACAGGTCCATGGTGACGCCGACAGAATTGTGCCGTTCTCGCTGGCCGAGCGGCTGTTCAAGGCGGCCAATGAGCCAAAGCAATTCGTGATCGTTCCGGACGGCGACCACAATGATCCGCGCACGCCGGTGTTTTTCAAAGCGCTCGATCAATTCATCGAGCGCTTGCCCAGCTTGGAGAAACTGCCCGGCGCGGAAAAGAAGTCGAGCTGACAGCCACTCTAGGCGTTACGGACTCGAATTTTCAGCTTTGCGTGCGGGGCAAGCGTCGACGCAGAAAAACGACAGCAACCATGGCGGCACCAAGCCCCAGAAGCACTCCGCTAGTAGGTTCGGGCGTGACACGAACTGCCGGTGCCCAGGTAATGTCATCCGTCTGAACTCTCGAAAAGGAGATGAATTCCAGCACGCTGTGGTAATACGGGGTGAACGGTGGCGCATAGAAGTTGGTGTTCGCGGTCAGTTGATAGAAGTTACCGCCAGGGAGGGTGGAGCTTGCTCCTGGAATGATCCGCGCGATGCCACCACTATCCATTCCGAAAAACACGGATGATCGTGCTGGGTCAAATGAAAGCGAAGCAGCGCCTCCATCTGGAATGTCGGATACGGTCAGCGAGAAGTTAAAGATCGGCGCGAATGGCGAGATCTGACCATAATAGGCGGGTTGGATGGCGGCATCATCGATCGAAAAGGCGCCGTTGGCCACGGAACCATGGATTCCCGCGCCAGTGAACGTGAAATCAACCGTTGTCGCCAATGCCTCGCGACAACAAAGAGACAGCAAGGCAACGAGAGCAACGGCCCTTAGAGGGTGAGCCATGAAATACTCTTTCGCTATGTGGTTAGCAGTCCGTTGAAAAATGCCCTCGTGGCATTTTCCAACCTCGCCAAGTACGGAGCCAAGCTCCGCACGGCTCGCAAAATACCGACTTACGTCGCTAT
>JAYVCO010000242.1:0-8499 GCA_043749935.1 Planctomycetia bacterium | reverse complement strand
TCAGCTTTCATCAACAGAAAAACATGACCACGCTCGGCGAAGGGGGTCTGGTCACGGCCAATGACAAGAAGCTTTACGAGCGACTGCTTTCTTATCGCTCGCTCTGTTGCCTGACGTACGATCCGAAGGGCAAGTATCTGCCAATCGATGAGAGCGTGCAGCCGATGGGCAAGCGCTACTGGCTCTTGGATTTCGCCGACGTGGGCTACAACTACCGTCTGACCGATGCGCAAGCAGCCGTGGGTCTGGTCCAATTGAAAAAACTCGATGGCTTCAATCGGCGTCGCCAGGAAATCGCGGATGAATATCGCCAGAGACTGTCGAAGCTCGCGGGCTTGACGATGCCGTTTGTCTCGCCCGATAGCACGCACGCGTATCACGTATTTTGCGTGTTGGTTGAACCGTCGTTTCGGCTCTCGAAGGAAGATTTCATGTGGGAGCTGTACACTCGCTACCAGATCAAAGTCTGGTCGCACTATATGCCAATTCACCTGACGACGGCTTATCGAAACTTGGGTCATGGCGAAGGAGAATGCCCCCGCGCGGAAGGTCTGTTTCACAAATATGTCAGCCTGCCAATTCATCCGCGACTGACCCCGCAAGCCATTGAGTATCTGCTGTCGAGCATCGAGGCGCTAGCATGAGCGAGTTCGAAGCCCGCGTGCGGGCCATGTGCAAGCAAGGCGAGCCGTTCGGTCGCCACGCGCTGGTGCATATCTCGCGCGCGCCCGGCCGGCTCGATTTGATGGGGGGCAACGACGACTATACCGGCGGGATGGTCTTCGAGGCGACGATTCGCGAAGCCACCTGGGCCGCCGCGCAGGCGCGTCGCGACGCAAACGTTGTGCTGATCAACCCGCAGATGGCCGAGCATGGCTGGCAGGCAATCGTTGAGTTTCCATTGGCCCAGTTGGTCGATGCCGAACACGTGCGGGCATTGGTGAATCGCGATCCGAACGTCCGCTGGACGGCCTACGTGTTGGGCATCTTTCATTGGCTGAAAGAGCAATTTCCCGAACAGGTCCAGCACGGCATGACCGTTCTGATCCACTCCGACGTGCCGCTCAACAAGGGCGTCAGCTCGTCGGCGGCGGTGGAAGTGGCCGTGATGAAGGCGGCGGCCAGTGCGTATGGCATCGAACTTCACGGCGTCGAATTGGCCGAAGCGTGTCAGTGGGTGGAAAACGTGATCGCCGAAAGCGCGTGCGGCATCATGGACCAGATCGCCGTGGTTCTAGGGGACGAAGGTTTCGTGTTGCCCCTCATCTGCCAACCGTGCCTTCCACAGCCGCTCGTCCGGTTGCCGGAGGGTCTGACCTGCTGGGGTTTGGATTCGGGTGTGCGACATCAGGTGAGCGGGGTCGAATATGAAGCGGCGCGGGCCGCCGGGTTCATGGGATACAAACTCATCTGCGATTCCGAGCAGATTCCGGTCACACTCGACAACTCAGCCAAAATTCCTCGTTGGACCGATCCGCGCTGGAATGGCTATCTGGCGAACATGCCGCTTTCGGTGTATCGCAGTTACGAGTCAGGCTTACCAATTGAACTCTCGGGCAGCGAATACCTGCAACTCGGCAAGGTCCATGTCGACCCGTTCACGATGGCGCGCCCCGAGGTGACGTATCGCATTCAGGCTTGCACGCGATACGCGGTCGAAGAAAACCATCGCGTCCAATTGTTCGCCGAGCTGGCTCGCGGGATGAGTGACAAGTTCACGAACAGCGGAGCGCTGTTGATGGGCGAGATCATGTTTCAATCGCACCACGCCTATACCGAAACCGGACTGGGATGCGACATGACCGACTTGCTGGTCGATTTGGCTCAAGAGCAGGGTTTGACCAACGGCATCTTCGGCGCCAAAATTACCGGCGGGGGGGGCGGTGGCACCGTGGCCATTCTGGGGCGCATCGATGCCGAAGAGGCACTCAGCCAGATTGTCGAACGTTATCACGCGGAAACCGGCATCGATGCTTACGTGTTTCGCGGCAGCTCGATGGGCGCCGACCGCTTCGGCATCGTGGTCGTGGAGCCGTGACGCCGATGGACAAGTCCGCATTGGAACATGCTGCGCCCAAAGTGATTACTCGTGCCCGCGGGTTGTGGTATTTCTTTCTTTTGGCGATTACCAACCTGATCTGGGCGGCGCAAGGGACGGCCGTCAAACACCTCGATCCCTTTCTGGGCCCGATCGCGATCACGTTCCTGCCGTTCTACATCACGACGCTATTGTTGATTCCGATTCTCGTTTGGCAGCGACAGCGCAATCCGAATCGTGTGCGACCCGGTTGGAGCGACTGGTGGAAATTCGCGATGGCGGGAATCGGAGGACAGGTGCTGGCCCAGTTGGGCATGACCTGGGGCATCAGTTTATCCCTGGCCTCCAATGGTGCGATTTTGAGTTTGCTGATCCCAGTGATTAGCGCCGGGCTCGCCTCGCTGATGTTAGGCGAGCGACTGACGGCGCTGCGCGCGTTGTGCCTAGGCATTGGTCTGGTCGGCGTGTCGATGATGTCGGTCGCCGATTTTGAGAATAGTTCGTTCACGCAAGGAACTTTTTTGATCGGCAACCTGCTGATCGTGCTCGGCTGCTGCGGATCGTCGTTTTACAACGTCTACTGCAAAGGCCTGCTGGCTCGCTTTGGCGAAGTGGAAATCCTGATCTTCAGCTATATCACCGCGTCGCTGGCCAGCGTGCCGCTATTGATCTGGGCGGAGCCGCTGGACCCGGCGGCGCTAGCGAAAATGAATGTTGCCGCCTGGCTGGCGTTTGGATTCCTGGCGGTTTTCATGTACGGCGTTTCGATGCTCTTGTTCTTCCACGTGCTCGAGCATCTGCCGGTGACGGTCGCCTCGGCCTCGCTCTATCTGGTGCCCGTCTTTGGTGTGCTGTTGGCTACGACCATCTTGCACGAGCAGTTGGGCACCCTGTCGCTCGCCGGCGCAGCGATCGTGCTGGCCTCGACAGTGCTGATCATGCGCTACGACACGACCAGCTAGCCCGTTGAGTAAATCAGCAGTCAGCTAGTGCCTGACTTCGCCTGGCACAAAGATGTCGCGATCGCCCAAGCGGTCTTCGACGTAGAGCATTTTCACTAGCAGCATCACGATTAGTGCAATGGGAGCGGCCACCACGAGCCCCAAAAAGCCTGCCAGCGATCCCAGCAGCACAACGGCCAGAATGGACAGCGTCGGTGGCAGCAGCACGGCGCGGCGCTGCACCAGCGGAATGAGCACGTAGCTTTCAATCATGTGTGTGACCGCGTAAATGATCACGACATTGGTTACTTGCTGGCTTCCTTGGGTCAGCGATACCAGCACGGCCGGCACGAGCCAGAGCACGGGTCCGACGTTCGGAATGATCTCGAGCGCGGCAGCCAACAATCCCAGGGTCAGTGCCAAGGGCGCGCCAACGAGCCAAACTCCCACGCCCGTGATCAACCCGACGCAAATCATCGCAAAGATTTGCCCGATCAGCCACCACCGCAAGTTGTAGGCGATCGTGGTAAAGACTTCCCCGGCCCGCTCGCGTCGGTCCAACGGCACCAGGCGCAACAAGCCCTCGTAATAAAGCTTCGGTTCGGCCGCGCCGTACAGACCGATGAAAACAATGATCACGAGGGAGACGGAGTTTTCAGTGATCGAGGAGGCCAGGTCGGTAATGCGCGACGGGACGCTGCCTTGCGCCAGCGCCTTTCCCCACTCGGGCGACTGTTCGAGAATCCAATGACCCCATTCGTATTGCGTCAGGTAGTCCTGAATCTGCTTGAGTGCCCGAGGCATGGCCTGGGTCAGCTCGTTGGCCTGGATGGCGAGCCGGCTACCGACGAGTCCGAAGATCGATCCGGCCAGCGACACCAATAGCACGACCACGATCAACAACGCCCATCCATAGCTCAACGGAGTGTAGTCACTGAGCCACTTACCCAGCGTATAGAGCAACACCGCGACGAGCAACCCGCCAAAGGCAATCAAGAATATTCTGCCGGCGAAGTAGACGATCAGCAAAAGAAGAAGCGCGGCGAACAATTCGGCGATGGTGAACAGCCGTTGACGCACGAAGAGTCCACTCGGTTGAGCGGCAAGCGCTGATTTCGGAGTTGGTCCGCGGTCGGCCATGGCGTTGTGCGCAAAAGGAGCCCGCGGCTGATTTCCGGCTGCACTTCAGGGCTCGAAGGCGAAATGCGGCTCACTCACGCGATTCGATCGTGAGGAATGCTACGATTTCTGAAATCCACGGTCAAGATGGTAGATGCAGCGCCATTGGATAGAATTCAGGCGGCTCGCGAACTTGAGGCGGGCTGCGCCGGTGCGCCCACTTCGCCCGAGTCCACCTCGGACGCGATGCGCAATTGCGCCAACTCGCGGCGTCGACCAAAGAGCCTGGGCACTGATTGCACACGCACGCGCGTGGCTATCCAGATTTCGACCGCCACGAGTCGTGCGGTGGCCGAGCTGGGCTCGCGGATTTGCGTGGCCAGCACCGCCGCGATCAACCGGCAGACCATGCTGATCGCGAATAGCACATGGAAGTTGACGTACGTCGTACCCTGCAATGTCCACGACCAGTCGACACTATGTGCAATCGCGGCTCCCGCCAGAATCGAAGCGGCTCCGCCCACCATGCCGGCAAAGCCGGTGCCCGCAGCAATGAACATCGTGCGATTCTCGCGCGGCGAGTTCTTGATCATGAATCCGTTGTTGGCGATCGCGATGCCCGCGTTCAGAAATGCATCGATCATGAAGATCGGCGAAAGCACCCAAAAGGCGATCGTAGGATCGGCCGGACAGGCGAGCAACCCGATCATGTTGATCGACTTGAAGGCGGTACACAGGACCAACACCGGCCGTTGGCCGAAGCGTTCGGCCACCTGCCCCAGATGATTGGAGAGCATTGCGCCTCCGACCCAGGAAATCGTCCAGAGCAACAGCACGTGGAACAGGTCCATGCCCACGTGTTCCAACAAATACATACTGATGAATGGCGCGCCGACCATGGCCGCCAGATTCCAGAAGCAAGAATAGAAGATGAAGCCGCGATAATCGCGCTGGCGAAATGGGCCGGCCAGCGCCGTCCACAACTTGGTTTCCGGCGCCTGCCGCATCGGCGGCTCTTCAACCCGCAAGAACAGCAAGATATCCGTGACCCCGAGAATAGCCCCGATGGTAATGATGGCCGCAAACGCCGCGCGCACGTCAACGCCACTTTTGAAAAAGAAGAGCGCATTGGCTAACAGGGCCAGCGCTGCGGTCCATTGCTGCGACGAATGCCTCAAGCCCCAAAAGCGGTTCAAGCCCTTATGAGGCAGATAGTCACCCATCCACGACAGCCACAGCGGTGTGCCGAAGTGCAGCATCGCATGGTTGAGCGCAGTTAGCGCAATGAGCACCCAGATCCAAATCGCATCATCTACTTGTGGGAAGAGCCAGGGGCCCAGTGCGGCGGGCAAAAAAATCATTCGCTGCAAGATCGACAGGCAAAGCCAGAGCGGTTTGCGCCGCCCCAGTCGCTCGACGACGATAGCCGAGAGCAACTGCATGCAGACCAAAGCCATCGGCAGGGCGCCGAGGATGCCGATGTGAAAACCGGTCGCGCCCATCGAGCGCGCAAACTGCACGGTCGCCGGAGAGGTGGTCAACTGCGTGTAGGCCATCGCGCAGCATCCGGCCACGACGATGGCCCGCTGGGCGGAACTCAACGGCCACAATGGGAAATAACGAGCAATCCGTTCTTCCAAAGGCAATGTTTCAATCCGAAATGCGAAAGCGGTCAACAGCCGGCATCAGGGGGACGTCCGAACCCCAACCCAATGGAGCGAACTCCAGCGGGCCGAGGTGGAACGCAGCAATACCGGCCAGGCGATGTGCAAACGACGTTAAGAAAATGGAGCCCCACGGCCGCTTTTGGGGGGCCGTTTGCTGTCAGAGGGGCGACATCATACGAAAACTCGCCAGGCGTACAAGGCAGATTTTCGTTTGCGAATTTCTCCCTGGCTCACGATCGGATTTCTTCGCGGTTTGAGCCCTGAATCGCGATGATGCCCAAATGTAATCAACCCAGGTAGGGCTTTGCTGCTGTCGGTTTACGTGGTAATTTAGGCCGTATAGAAGAGAAGCCAGGAGGCGGCCATTGCGCCGTCGCCTGTGGCACCGATGGTGGTTGTAGCTCAGTTGGTTAGAGCACCAGATTGTGGATCTGGGGGTCGCCGGTTCAAGTCCGGTCAGCCACCCATTTCGAGACGAAGGTCGCCGGAGGAAGCTCCGGCGGCCTTTTTCGTTGCACAGAGCTTGGCTGCATCTGCAATCATGTCAAAAGGTTGCCGAAAGACTGGGGTCAAAACGCCATCGGCCCAAACCGAGTTCGAGAGCACGAAATTCAGCAAAAGTCGTTTTTGCCGTGCATCTCTCCTCTCGAACAATTCGGCAGCACGAGATGCCAGTTCGAGCAGAGCTACTCCGTGGTGCATGTACTTCTGATTGGCCCTTTGGTGCTTCTCGATGTCTTGAAGGTACTGCCGCTGTGCAGCCCGCCATTCAGACGCTTTGGTGTCAAAGAAGTCGGCGTCTACGCGGCCGTCAAGTTTGTCGATGTACATTTGCTCAATCCGCCCCTGCAATCGCTTGTATTCACTCTGGCAGCGATCGACAGCATCACTGTGGAACTGCTGCTCGTCGCGGTGGCTTTCCTTCAGAGCTTCTACTGCCCATGCCAAGAATTCGGGATCAAACGTCAAACTCCGCAGGATCTGAACGAACTGTTGTTCTAGAACCTCCTCTCGGACATAAGGGTCCGGGCAACGCTTTTTGAAATGCGTGCAGCGGTAGTAGATGTATTGCTTCTTCTTCAGCTCTGCGACGAGGGCACAGCCACAATGACCACAAGTGATCAGCCCTGAAAAGGCATAATTATGTTTCACCTGCCGCGGCTTACGAATGCCTCGCTGTTTGAGTAGCCCTTGCACTTTATCCCACAGCTGCCGGCCAACCAGAGGTTTGTGGATGCCCGGGTAGAGCTTCCCTTTCCACAAGAACTCGCCATAGTAAATTGGGTTCGTTAAAACTTTGTGGATCTCCCCACGATTCAGGGGCCGCTTACTACGAGGCATCACCAATCCGGCTTCGAGGGCCATTTTGACGAGTTGCCTAAGTGGGTTATTCCCTGTTCCATACCATTCAAATAACTTTGAAATCAAAGGTGCTGGGTCCGGATCGGGTTCAATCAGCCTCTTTCCACTTGGACCGGCGTAAGTCCGGTATCCGATAGGAGGCCTCAAAGGCCAAATACCCTGTTCGGCCTTTTCTTGTAGTCCTTTGCGAGTTTCTTCGCTGAGATTGTCGATGTACTGTTTCGCCATCAAGACCTTGATGCCGTTCGTGAATTTCTCGGACGAATGCGATGTCGGACTGATAATCGATCCCTCCTTCACGAAGTGGATGTCCAGTCCAAGCTCGTCGATCGTGACGTAATCCCTTAAATTTCGATAGAGACGGTCGGTTTTCTCAACCAGCAGTACCGGTCGCGTATTCCGATCGCGTTTTGCCTGAGAAGCAAAGAACTTGACCATTTCGTTAAAGCCTGGTCTTCCCGGGCGTTTGGCAGTTTCGACATCGACGTATTCACCGATCACGTCGAACGCTTTCTTCGCGGCATAGTCCATGAGCAGCTTGGTTTGAGCCGGTACGGAGTAGCCTTCTTCTTCTTGCTCTTTGGATGAAACGCGGACGTAAATCACCGCCTGTTTCGAGCCGTTGGGAAGCTGATTCATGGTGAAGCTCTGGATCATTTCTGTGGACACCCGGGCATTATAAGGGCCGTGCAGTCCCGGGTGGGTCGGAATCGCTAGCAGGTGGATCTGTGTCCAAGCGGTAGTTTGGGGGGGTTCCGGTTATTAATAACCGGAAAGCCAGCCTGGGCCGCGATCGCCGAATTGGCGGGGGGAATTCGACAGCACGCGAGCCATCTACCCAGTCAAGCGGCCAGTTCGTATGGCAGGCACGAGCACGCTGCATTCATGAGCGGTGATGGTCACCAGCCTTCGATTGGTCAGAAGATCAGCGTTGCGGGGCACTTCGACCCGTCAGTCACACTTGAAACCGTCAGGTTGATCGCCGGTGGCTACGAATGCCGCGTTAGGCTGGGACCATTCAACCGAAGAAGAGAGGCCGGTGGCGGGCGGCATCGTGGATGACAGTGGAGCGGCTTCTCGAATTTCTCTGCCGGACGCTCGCCGGCGGGTCGACCAATCGGATTGGGCGGGGCCGGTCGAGCCCAAGCTGGAAACCGCCGAGCAGCACATCTGCAGGGACTGACTTAAAGCCTACGTCGCAAGCAAGTGACCAATGGGAAGCGGCTTAACTGTCTGAATGCGACGATCGATCTCAAGAATATTCTCGGGCTTCTTGATCTCCCAAACTGTGGTTAGATGTCCTTCCCACACTTGCGGCATTTTCCATTGTCCAAGGTTCAACCACTCGACGGCACGTTGATGAGGAACCCTG
>JAYVCO010000241.1:0-13980 GCA_043749935.1 Planctomycetia bacterium | reverse complement strand
TGATTATGCGAACTTCAGCACGGAGCAACGCGTACGAATTTCCTGAAAATGTGGCGGTTTTCAGGACTCGCTCAGCATAATCATGGAGTTCACATAATTGCGGCCGACTGCGACGGGACGCACGCTCCTCTCACTCAGGTTATTGTCAATCGACAGCGGCAGTATCGGACCAGTCCGTCCCAACGCGGCAGCAAGTACTGCAACGCTTGGCCGACCGGGCTCTTGGGCAGCACCGTCTGCTCGGTCCCACGTCGGCAAACCCATCAGCCGCATGGAACTCGAATCGACTCCCGCAGTCACTACAACATTCGCCGAACGGGCGGAGCATGGCGACTTCAGTTATTGATTGTTGGCTCAGCAACTCGCGTGGCGTTGCTTTCTGCCCAGATAATCCGCCTGCCCGATCAGGCTTCCTCAAGTCTTGCTCGCGCCGGACTACTTGCCGCCAGTCGCCGATGGACTCTCGACGATCTTGAACAGCCGCAATCGCTCACTGGGGATCGCCGTCCATTCCTGGGGATTGAAGGCTGCACTGTTTGGATTAAAAACGCGGCGAAAGCCGCCGGCGACCAAAAGCTGACTCCCATCGGGCGAAAAGTCTACTTTCGTGACGAACCCTTCCCCTGTCACCCGATCGAGCTCCACGCCCAGTTCGGCATCCCACAGACGCACGGTGCGATCGAAGCCGGCCGACGCAATGTATTTTCCGTTCGGCGAGTATTCGACGCTGAAGATCGCATATTCGTGCCCCTTCATTTCACGGATCAGCTTTCCGCTGGCGATGTCCCAAATGCAAATCGGGCTTTGTTCCAGCGGAGCGATGTTGAGTTGCAGCAGATCGCCCACCGGGTTGCCGGGCGAGCATAGTTGATCGAACGCTGCCCGCTGTCGTAGATCGCGGTTTCAAAGGACGCCGCCAGACCTGACGTCGAGGAGAAATCCAGTTCGAGCCAACGCTGATCGCGCGCGGGCGCCGGTCAGGAATACATTTTTTCCGCGTTAAACGTGCGAGTAGCAATCAGCAAGCCGTAGTTCGCGCTGTGAAGTGCGTCATCTGCTTGCGTCTCGGGATGCGTGAATTTTGTCCACCGCTGGACGTCGGGCTCGGCAAGAATATTCCCATTCCGCTTCGGTGGGTAGATGGTATCCCGTCGTGCAAGTCCATCGAGACACCGCAGACCAGAGATTTGGTGTGATCTTATCACGTTGTGGCACGGTCCGGGCTTGATCGCGCCCCGCTGGCCAGAATTGACGGTTCCAATCCGTGGTGCTAGAAAATGCTCGTCAGTTCTCCTCGCCAGTGAACTTGTCCGCTACACTTGAGTTCACCATGCGTTCGGGGCGCCACTTGCTGCTCGCTTCCGCGGAAATCGCAATGCTGGTCGATCGAAAGAACCTATCGAGGCACGCCGGCTGGATGGCCACATGCCTCGCCGCCGCGCTGTTGGCAACCGGCTGGTATGTTGCGGAGAGTTGGGGAGCAAGTCGCTGGCCGGGCGGCAGCAGCCGACCAGGCCTCGTGTTTGGCATCGTGGCGGCGCTGATTATCTTGTTCGAGTCGCTGCTCTGGCCGCGAAAGCGACTTCGCGCTTGGCGACTGGGCCGAGCGCAAACCTGGCTGCGGGCCCATATTTGGCTGGGAGTGCTGAGTGTGCCGCTGGTGGCGCTGCACAGCGGCGGCGACCTCGGAGGCCAATTGAGCACGAGCCTAGTGGTCCTATTTGCCATCGTGATTGCCAGTGGCCTGTGGGGACTCGCAGTCCAACAGGTTCTGCCAAAGCTCATGCTTGATCGCGTGCCGGCGGAAACCATCTACGCGGAGATCGAACAGATTTCTAGGCAGAATTGTTATGATGCTGAAGAATTGGTGTTGTCTGTTTGCGGCCCGGGCAAAGACGTCGACTACCCGCGGTTCCAATCCAACACACAACAAGCGGAGGGGCAACACCTGACCGTGGGCGCGTACCGGGCGGTTGGCAAGACCCGAGGCAAAGTCTTGCAAACTCGGGTGCAAGCGGCGGCGGTTGGCAATTCGGAGACGTTGCGAAAAGAGTTCTACACGCGGATTGGCCCGTACTTGATGAGCGGCGCTCGAAAGCGCGCGTCCGCCTTGAGCAACCCCGTGCGATCGGCCCAGCTTTTCCAAGAGATGAAGGCGCGGTTGGATTCCGCCGCCCACTGGGCCGTGGACGAGCTCGAAGACCTTTGCGTCCAGCGCCGACAGTTCGACCTGCAAACGAGGCTTCACCATTGGCTGCACGGGTGGTTGTTGGTCCATGCACCGCTGTCGATCATGCTCTTGGCCCTTTTGATCGTTCATATTTACGTGGCTTGCAAGTATTGGTAGTCGATTGTCCATTCCCGAACCAAAAGAACGAATCAAGGAGCGCGCCAGCCGCATCGCACTGGACTATTACAAACGCCGCGACAAACTGCTCTGCGCGAAGCATTTGCTGGCCATCTTGGCCGCTACTTTGTCCGGCGGTTGGCTGTTAGTCGGGTATCTCCGGCAGGACGAGTCTCGCTATTCTCCCGCTCCGCTCGCTTGGGCACATGCCACTTTGGAAACTCAGTGCTCGGCTTGCCACATCGATTTCGGCGCCATCCGCAGCGACGCATGGATGGCTAGCGGCACGGCCAGCGCCATGAACCGGCAGTGCCAACACTGCCACTCGGAAGCCATTCATCACCACACACAAATTCCGCAGGAAAGCTCGTGCGCTAGTTGCCACCAGGAACATCAGGGCCGCCAGGCCATGTTGACTCGCATTTCCGATCGCGCATGCACCGAATGCCACGCGAATCTCAAGAGTCATGCCAACACTCCGCCACAATTCGACGATGTCACCCGATTTGACGCACAGCATCACCCCAAGTTCAGATCGATCACGGTTGACCCGGGCTCACTCAAGTTTTCGCACCGCCGACACCTGATCTCAGGCCTATCGTTCGGCCCACCCGATCGACCGGATGCGGTGACATTGGAAAAAATCCCTCCGAACTTTCGCCGTCAATACGAAGGATTTGTCGAAGCGAACGGATTGGTGAAACTCGATTGTTCGGCTTGTCACCAATCGGAGACCGCCGGCGGCCCGGCGGGTAGCCCCGCAACACCCGTCCCGAGCTCGTTGCGATCCGCAGGTGCCTACAAGCTGCCGATCCAATATGAACAGCACTGCCAGGCTTGCCATCCCTTGAGCTTCGAACCAGCCAGCGGCAATCCTTCCGAGCCGGTCACGTCCGACTCCATGCCTCACGGGTTGAATTCAAAGCAAATGGATCAATTCTTGGAGCGGGCCTATTCAGCCAGATTTGTACATGACAATCCCAACTTCTTGGACCGACCGGCCACTCCAAGCCCGCTGCCTAATAAGCCAACGATTCGGCCCTACGCAACAACCATTCGCGACCAACTTCAGAAGAAAATGAGCGGCGCTCGATCTCATTTGCGAGCGGTCTGCTCGAAGTGTCACGAGTTTCCTTCAGTATCGGCCGAAGACGGCCAATGGCTGGAAATCGCCGCTGTCAATGTGCCGCAGGTATGGCTGAAGCATGCGCGGTTCGATCATTCGGCGCATCGGGCAATTGGCCACCAAGACGGGAAAAGCAACTGCCGCGATTGTCATGTTAGCCGCTCTTTGGATGACACCCCACCGACGTGGGCGGAAAATCTAGAGGGCGCTTTGACACCGGAGGCGACGGGCACGCTGGACCATCGTGAGGTCCTGATTCCGGGCATGTCGAAGTGCCTCGAATGTCACGGTCCCGCCACGGCCGAGGAGAATAAGCCTCGCGGCGGGGCCCGATTCGATTGCGCCGAATGCCACTGGTATCACGCTGGCCAAGACGCTCAACCCATCCGATCGGCCAGCTTCGAGAACTTCTGGCCTGGTCGGCAAGCACGGAATCGAGATCGTGCGGAACAACTCGAGGCGTTCAAGCGGCCGGCCGCCAAAGGCCAGTAGCTCGATGAGTGCACTAGATGCGGCAGGTCAGTGAGGCTGAACTAAGCGAGGACCGTCGGTACGGTAAGCGCCGCCGCTGCCTTGAGCTCGCTGGCCATGCCACCAATTCAGCCAGACGAGCTTATTATTGTGCACGCCCATATAGTCCCAGCCCCACGTGCCCTCGCTGGTCAACCGCGGCTCGCCGTGCAACGCGGCCCCGCCGCCCACATAACATCCGGTTTCGCGCGGGGTAAACGACGGCTGAGCGTACCAGGCGACAGTTTGCGGAGAGCCCGCGCGACAGAATCTGCAGCCAAGGCACGAAGACGAGTGGTCCGTATCGTCCTTGGTTGGAGCGGCCACGGCAAGGGCCAGTCCGCCCAGCAACGTCGCCGCCAAAGCAACAGGCCGGAGGAGTTTGTGGAAAGACAGAATGAGCATCTGGCTAGACCCTTGGGTCGGTTTATGAAACGCGCGCAAACGTCTCGCCGAAAAAATCGCCGCGCGAAGTTCCGTACAAATTGGCAATTCACGCCAGCGGATTGCGCGGAAACTTTTGGAACGGTAGACGCACGTTTCTCACGGAAAAGTGATCGGCTCGCAGGTTGTTGGGCGCCTGAAATCCTTGGGCACCGTAGAACGTCACGATGTCATCCTGATCCACGCCGTCACCGCTGACGCCGAATCCTCCGGACAAAATCGAGTTGTTCTTGTAGAGCGGCGTGCTGCCGGGGAAGAACACCACTCCATTCTGGTTTGCGAGGTTATAGGGATCATGGAAATTCCGGCCCGGATGGAACGCGTCGAACCCGGCCACGCTGTTGTTGTACACTGACGCCGGCAGCGGAGCGCCAAGGTTCTCAGCCGTTGCGGGGTTGATGCCCGGCTCGCGCAAAATTGAAAAGGCGCCAGGAACCGAGTTTTGAACGCCCGCGGGGTAGCGGGCCTCGGTCAGGAATCGAAAGGTTCGATTCGTCAAAGCGGTTCCCTTGGGAAGATCCGGGGTTCCATCGCCATTGTCGTCGACCAGATCGATGTCTTGAATCTGCGCCGGGTTGGCATAGTAGGCCGTGTTACGGGCCTTGGCCACGGACACGTCGATCGAGAAGACCGTCGAGTCGGGCATGCGGTACAAGCCCAGAATTCTACCGTCAAGATCCGTGACCGCAAACGTCATGCTGGTGCGGCTTCCCAACGGCAGTCGAATCTGCGCGCGGACTATCCTGGCCTCGGCAATCCCCTGATTGATGATCTTCGTGACTTGCGCTTGGGTCAGATTGGAGCCGGCATGCGGCAAGACAAGCCAACCATCGGGCACCGACTGTCCAGTGGCATACCTGTCGTTCGCCGGATCGATCGGCTGGTCGACGACTCCGTGATTATTATGATCTCCCCGGCCCACCACTTTGCCGACATTGAGAATCTTTTGAATTCCCAAAGGTCCCGCAATGGGACCGACCGACGTGAGAGTGATTCCACCCAAATCGATTCTGCCGGTCGGCAGGTTATAGCCCTTGACCGGGGCAATGCCGTCGAGCGCTCCGACGGAAGCCTTGGCTCCCGAGCTCCCGCCCGCGGCGGCAAACGCGATCCATTCCGCCTCCAGCTCGCGCGGGGCACTCGTGCGTTGCGCGGTCGTTTGTCCAATACCTGGTAGGAAACCCTGTTCGTAAGTCGCGTAACCGTTAGGCCCGGGAAAGAAGACTCCAATGCCGCCCACCAGAACGTTGTTCTTGTAGAGTGGAAGTCCGCCCGGCAGCGTTCCCATTCCGCGCGATTGGGAATTCGGCCGGATGCCCGAGACAAATCCGTAGGATTCCGGCGCGCTAATGGCTTTGCCGGTGGGAACGTCGGCGGGGTTAATGTTGAAACGGCCGGACAACGTAATATCGTCGGCCGTCCCCTTGATCCCGTCGGCGCCCGCGCTCACGATGCTGTCGCGATTGGTGTGCTCGATGTCAAACAGATCGACGACGTGAGTGTTGGCGACTCCCGGCGGGAAATTTCCGCCCAGCCCGACAGGTGCCACGAAGCCTGGACCCTCAATGGTCGAGTTGGGGTCGGGAATGTTGGGATTCGATTCGACTTCGCGCTGGGTGATGGTCGACTGGCTGATGAACTGCACCGTTCGAGAAGTGAGTGGTGCTTGGTTGTTCGAAAACAAGGCCGCGGTGCGCGCTTCGGCCACGGCCCCATCGATCGCAAACACCAGGAAGTCCTGGTCCGTCCTAGGCACAGCAGCCTCTGCCCGGACACCGAGGATTGAACCGTTTCGATCAACGATGGCAATGATGGCATCTTGGCTAGCCGAGGCCGCTGATGCTCGATCGAGAAACTGATGGACGTCCGCCTGCGTGATCACCGGCGACGCACTTAAAACGACGCGGGCCTCTAGCCCTTCGAAGCTGAGCCGTCGGGATCGGGGGTTTTGGTGTCCCACGCTTGGTCGCTCTCGAGACCGCCAGTAATTCAGAATACCCATTTTTATTATCTAGTATAGATTTAACTCGTCTACTTATACATGCCAAACAGCCCATCATCACGTCTGGGCTGTGCGGTTGGCAGTCTCAATGATCGTCGGATCGCCAACTACGATTCGATTGGCTTTACTAGGCAAAACGTTAAAACCGATACAACCCGTAAGGTTTATCAAACCCCAGCCGACCAATGCGCGCTTAGGAATAGCTGGCAGAGGCCGTGGTTGCATTGGCGCGCCGGTCGCTTTTGTGCTTTTGACGGGATCGATTGAGTAGGTCTTTAAAGTCCAGGTGACGCATTAAAGGTCGCGATGCCCGAATACCGCATGGGGTGATTATTGTCGCAAGTGTCAGCACGCTGTTGGCGCTTGCCGGCTGGGCTTTCGTTGGCTTCGGGCCTCCCGTCCAATTCCAGGCCGTGTGGTCGCTGCGACGGGAGGAGGTCTCTACTTCGCCGACAGGAAACGGCGGGACGTCGAGATTGCGTGAAAGTCGGACCACGACGCCGACAAGTCATGCTCCAAGTTCTTGCTCCAGCGATAGCAAACTAGTGACGCCAGCAGGCAACCAAAGCACCGACTCGTTCAATGACAACGCGAATGGACAAGAACACCTGGCGGAGCCGCTGCGTTTCGAAGCAATAGGTTCGATGCATCTCAAGCCGACGAGGGTCCTCGACTCGCTGTTGCCGGCGGATCGCGAATCGCATCGAGACCAAACCACGGTGCGGCAGGTCAGCTACGCTGGCGACATCGAAGAAGATGTTCCACCGCCGACCAACACATCGGAACCTGAGTGCCTCGTCGCGGCATTGCTGGAGGCAATGCCTAGTCCGGCGGCACCGCCACGTTTGGAAGCAATAGGTTCGGTGCTCGTCAAGCCGACGACAGTCCGCGGCTTGTTGCAGCCGACGGATCGCGAACCGCAGCGAGACCAAACCACGGCGCGCCAGGTCAGGTATGCCAGCGACGTCGAACTTGACGTTCGACCATCAACCGACCCAGCCGAACCTGATTACCTGATCGCGGCCTTGCCGGAAGTATTACGTAGTCCGGCGGAGCTGCTGCCATCGCCGGGACCTTTGGCTGGCCCAGCCGAATACTTGCCAGCGGTCGAATACGCGCGACTCCCACCGTTGGGTTTCACGGGGCCCTCGGGCATTCTGCCCAGCGAGGGTCAGCAAAGCGAGCATTTCGTGCCCATGGAGGATCGCTGGCGCGCCGGCTTTCCTCAATGGGATCGATACGGCAAGGGACATCCGCGACTCGATGATTATCCCAATGTGGCAGGAAGTCTGTGGGACTCATACAATCAGAACGTGCTTAAAGGCGATTATCCGATCATCGGCCAGCACACGTTTCTGAGCGTCACGGCAACGAGTCAGTCGCTTCTGGAAGCCCGACAAGTTCCCACGCCGACGACGCCGTTTGAGAGCACCGTCGACCCCAATCACAATGAGTTCTTTGGCAAGCCAAATCAGTTTTTCTATACTCAGTTCTTTTCGCTCAGTTTCGACCTATCGCACGGAGACGCGGCTTTCAAGCCAGCCGACTGGCGGATCAGGCTCACCCCAGTTGGGAACTTCAACTACCTGGCTGTTCAGGAGCTGGCGATCGTTAATCCGAACGTCGACGATGGCACAACTCGATTCCAGAGCAGTTTTGCCCTGCAAGAATGGTTCATTGAAACCAAGCTGGCGGATTTGAGCCCCGACTATGACTTTCTGTCAGTTCGTGCCGGCTCACAATTGTTCAACAGCGACTTTCGAGGCTTCATTTTCAACGACACCAATCGCGGAGTCCGCCTGTTCGGCAATCGGCTTTCCAATCGCGACCAATTCAACCTGATTTATTTCGATCAGACCGAGAAAGACACCAACAGCTTTTTGAATACGTTCGAGGATCGGCACCAGAACACGCTCGTGTTCAACTACTTTCGTCAAGACTTCATCTGGCCAGGCTACACGGCGCAGGCCAGTTTCCATTACAACCACGACAAGGGGAGTTTCAAATTCGACCGCGACAATTTCCTGGTCCGGCCCGATCCGGCGGGCGTCGCCCAACCTCACTCGGTCAACTCCTATTACGTGGGATGGACCGGCGATGGGCACATCAACCGCTTCAACATCAATCACGCGTTCTACCAGGTGTTCGGTCGCGACACGCTCAATCCCTTAGCTGGCCAGCCCATTCAAATCAATGCTCAAATGGCCGCGGTGGAATTGTCCTACGACCGTGACTGGGTGCGATTTCGCAGTTCGCTCTTTTACGCGTCCGGCGATCGCGACATCAACGACAACAAAGGCCAGGGATTCGATACGATTCTCGACAGTCCCAACTTTGCCGGCGGGCAGTTCAGTTATTGGCAGCGCCAAAGCATCAAGCTATTGGGCGTGAACCTGGTGAACCGCATGAGCCTGGTTCCCGATTTGCGATCCAGCAAACTTCAAGGTCAGAGTAATTTCGTGAACCCGGGCATCGACCTGGTCAACGTTGGAATGGATTTCGAACTGACTCCCAAGGCCCGGCTGATCAGCAATGCCAACTTCCTTTGGTTCGACAACACGAATGTTTTGGAACAATTCGTCTTCCAGGAGAATATCCGCCGCAATATCGGCGTCGACTTGAGCCTGGGCGTGGAATACCGGCCTTGGCTCAACAACCGCGGCATTATCCTGGCCGGCGTCTCGGGACTGCTGCCTGGGCAAGGCTTCAAGGACTTGTACAACCCGATTTCGGGCAATGTGGGGGGCTTGTTTGCCAGTTTCATTGACTTGGCGCTTAGCTATTAGGGGCTCGTATCGGGCCGTTCGCATTGACCGAGTTCGCAACAAGAAATAGATTGTCTTCCCCGGCTGGCTGGCAGTCGTCGCCGGCTGACCTGGCGGGTCCAGCTAACAAGGATGTTAGACGATGCGATTACGGCGTTCATTATTCGGCGTGCGCGTCGTTTCGCTCTCGATGTTGCTGGCGCAGGCGCCAACTCTCGTGCGATTCGCCATCGCGCAGGATGCGCCGGCCAAGCGAGCTCGCTTTTTAGCTCCCACCCCGACGCAGGGCACCATCGCGCCGGGCGAGAATTTCGGCGCGCCTGCAAAACATTTCCATCTGGAGGACCGGGCGGCGATCGCATTGCCACGGGAACAACCCGGCAAGGATCTTCGCCGACAGACTTTCGAAGAGGCTGCCGCCAAAAGCCATGGGTGCGTGCAGTGTCACGAGCACGTAGGTGACATGCACGACAAGCCCACGGTCCGCCTGGGCTGCATCGACTGCCATGGCGGCGATCCAACCACACAGAATATACATCAGGCCCACGTGCAGCCCCGATTTCCACAGGCCTGGACGACGTCGGCCAATCCGGTCCGTTCGTACACGTTGCTGAATCACGAATCGCCGGAATTCGTGCGTTTCGTCAACCCGGGCGATCTGCGCGTCGCTCAAATTGCTTGTGGCGCTTGTCACGCTCGAGAAGTGCTGGGGGCTCGCAAGAGCATGATGACGCACGGCTGTATGCTGTGGGGAGCGGCGTTGTACAACAACGGTGCGGTTCCCAATAAAGCTGCTCGTTACGGCGAGAGCTACAGCATGTTCGGCGTGCCGCAACGATTGCAAACAGTGCCGCCGCCCACTGCCGACGAAGTCGCCAAAAAAGGCATCGTTCCCTATCTTGAGCCGCTCCCGCGTTTCGAAATCAGCCAACCGGCCAACGTGTTGCGAATCTTCGAGCGTGGCGGGCGCTTTCGTCCGGAGATCGGGGTGCCCGAGCCCCTCGAAGAGTCCGGGAAACCAAGATCTCGGCTGAGCAACCGCGGCCTGGGCACGGAAAACCGCACCGATCCGGTCTTCATCGGATTGCAGAAAACGCGTCTCCTCGATCCCACGTTGAATTTTCTGGGCACGAACGACCATCCCGGCGACTATCGATCCAGCGGCTGCACGGCGTGCCACGTCCTTTACGCCAACGACCGCTCAAGCGTTCATTCGGGCCGCTCGGTCGCGGCACGCGGCAACCGCGGCCTGAGCTTTAGTCGCGATCCGATGATTCCCAAAGATCAGCCCGGCCATCCGATCGAACACAAATTCACGCTGTCGATCCCCACCAGCCAGTGCATGACGTGCCACATGCACCCGGGCACCAACGTGCTCAACAGCTACTTGGGATTCATGTGGTGGGACAATGAAACCGACGGCGAATTGATGTATCCCGCTCGCCAAAAATACCCGACGGAAGAAGAGATCGTTCAAGCGCAGATGTCGAATCCTGACGAAACTTCGGCGCGTGGTTTATGGTCCGATCCCGAGTTTCTGACTCGTGTGTCGGAATTGAATCCGCTGGCTCGACACTCGCAGTTCGCCGACTTTCATGGCCACGGCTGGGTTTTTCGGGCCGTCTTCAAAAAGGACCGTTCCGGTAATTTGTTGGATCACCGGGGACAACTTGTAAAAAACCCCACGACCAAGAAGTTGATGCAAGCCGTGGCGCCGCCCGACGAGCAGGAGCTGCAAGCGGGCAAGCAGCGCGACGGGGTGCCGGTACATCTGATGGATATCCATCTGGAAAAAGGGATGCACTGCGTCGATTGCCACTTCAATCAAGACAACCACGGCAACTCGAAACTCTATGGAGAAGTGCGCGCCGCGATCGAGATCGCGTGCACGGATTGCCATGGCACGGCTAGCACTCGAGCGACATTGCGCACGTCGGGACCAGCGGCGCCGGAGGGTAGTCCGGAACTCCCGCCCGGCACGGATCTCACGGCCTTGCGAACTCCGTTTGGAAAACGAAGGTTTGAGATGCAAGGAGACAGGATCATCCAGCATTCGATGGTTGAGCAGGACCGCTGCTGGGAACTCGTGCAGACCGCCGACACCATCAACCCCAAAAGCGAACACTATAACGTCAAATCGCATCTGGCAAAAACGGTCCGCACGGCCCCGGATGGAAAACTTGAGTGGGGAGGAGCGGGCGACGAACGTCTGTGCGCTCACAAGAATGAGTCCATGAGTTGCATCGCCTGCCATACTTCCTGGAATCCCAGTTGTTTTGGCTGCCACTTGCCGCAGAAGGCCAACAAGAAATTACCGAGCCTGCATTTCGAAGGAGACGTATCGCGCAATTACGTGTCGTACAACTTTCAGACATTGCGCGACGACGTCTATATGCTCGCGCACGACGGCGACGTCACCAAGAATCGCATCGGGCCGGCCCGCTCGAGCTGTGCCGTGCACGTTGGGTCGTACAACCAGAATCGAGAATCGATCTACATCCAGCAGCAAACTATTTCGGGCGACGGGATGAGCGGGATCGCGTTCAGCACCAATGTGCCGCACACCGTGCGTGGCGGCCCGCCGCCGTCACGCAGATCGGTCGACCGGGCCGACTATCGACCCGGCGCCAGCGAAACCAAGACTTGCACCGACTGCCATGTGTCGAAGGACAACGACAATAACGCGATCATGGCCCAACTCTTGATGCAGGGCACGAACTTTGTCAACTTCATTGGCCGGTACTGCTGGGTGGGAGCTGGGGTGAACGGTTTCGAGGCTGTTGTCGTGACCGAGCGCAACGAGCCTCAAGCCGTCATTGGCAGCACTCTGCACCGGCTCGCTTATCCTGATTTTTTCCGCGAGCACCAACACCATGGCGGTGTGCTGAAGGTGGCCCACAGGCATCCCGGATATGATGTCAGCGAGGCCCTATTGCATCCGTTACGCAAGCCCCCGGAGATCCTCAGCCTTCAGGCCCGCGGAGAATATCTTTACGCGGCTTGTGGCGCTGGAGGCCTGCGAGTTTTCGACATCGCATTCATCGACGACAAGGGTTTTTCGCAACGCGTCTCGACGGCTCCCGTTTCACCACTGGGCCAGCGATTCTTTGTCAACACGAAGTTTGCCACGGCCGTTGCCGCGCCAACCACCATCGTCCCCGATCCGACCCGAATTCAGCATCCCGAAAACCAGGAACAGGCGATCCACGCGATGTACGGATACATCTACGTGGTCGACAAGTTCGAGGGGTTGATCCTGGTTCAAGCCGGCACCCTGTTGGATGGTAATCCCTTGAACAACTTTCTAGAACGCAGTTTGACTTTCAATCCCCAGAACATTCTCAGCGGAGCCCGCAACATCACGATTGCCGGCACGTTTGCCTACATCTGCTGCGATGCCGGGTTAGTAGTTATTTCGCTCGACGATCCCAAGCACCCGCAAGTGACCGAAGTCTTGGGGCGGGATGTGTTGCCCAATCCGAAAGCGGTGCAAGTGCAGTTTCGCTATGGCTTCGTCTGCGACGACGAGGGCATCAAAGTGCTCGACGTCACGCAGTTGGCTCATCCCCAAGTCGTTTCCTCGCTCAAGTTGGCCGAGGCCAACAACATCTATCTGGCTCGCACGTTTGCTTATGTGGCAGCCGGATCGCAGGGACTTGTCATTCTCGACATCACAAATCCCGAGCAGCCGCGGTGCGACCAGGTGTTTAACGCCGACGGCTGCATCAATGATTTGCGCGACGTCAAACTGGGAATCACCAACGCCAGTGAATTCGCTTACCTGGCCGACGGCATCAATGGGCTGAAGGTGGTCCAACTCACATCGCCCGAGACGCCGGGCAGTCCCGGCTTTAGTCCGCGCCCCTGGCCGCAGCTCGTGGCAACTTACAGATTACAGGGTGGTGGCTGCGCGCTAACGATTTCCAAGGGTCTGGATCGCGATCGAGCGGTCGACGAATCGGGCCATCAAATCGCGGTCTTCGGCCGCGTCGGCGCTCGGCCACTCAATCAATCCGAACAACAGAAAATGTACCTTCGTGATGGCCGAGTCTGGAAAGTCAGTGATTTCCCGTTCGACGAAACCATCTTCCGCCCCTTGGATGCTCAGCCCGAAGATATTTCGCTGCCTCAATGAGGCCTGGCCACCGGAAACGCCTCGCTACTTGCCAGGCGGCACCCAGGCCGCGTCCCAAGATGCGTCGACCGCGGCGCCGGAGACCAAGAGTCCCACAGCCCGGGAAAGCAGCACCAATGATGCATGGTCTTCGGGATACTTTGAGATGAGCCCGCTGAGAACTCCGGCGGCTTTGCGGAAATCCTGTTGCTCGAAAACGTCCAATGCCTCCTCGTAGCCTTGGCGGAGCGTGTTCCAATGCTCGTCGGCTTGTGGGCGCAGTTCGTGCAAGTCGACCGGTTTGGCGATATTCGCGACCCGCACCTTACAGAGCCGGCGCGTGGCAAATTCCGAATTCAATCGGGCCTTGGTCGCGGCGGTGATGAGAATCTCGGAGCCCAAGTACTTGGTCATGCCGCGCACCCGGCTTGCCAAATTGACAGTATTGCCGAGTGGCCCGTATTTCAGTTTTTGTTTGGAGCCTGTGTTTCCGACCCGCGCGATGCCGGTGTTGATTCCAATACCGAAGGAAAACGGCGCTTTCAAAAGCGATTGCCAGCTTTCGTTTAGCTCTGGCAAGGCGTCGCGCATGGCCACCGCGGCACGACAGGCGAGCAGTGCTTGATCAGGCTGCTCACTCGGGGCGCCCCACATGGCCAAGAGCTCGTCGCC
>JAYVCO010000240.1:0-2209 GCA_043749935.1 Planctomycetia bacterium | reverse complement strand
ACGCACATCGTGGGGTCGAGCGTGTAGCTCTTGTGATTGATCGCCAAGAACGTCTCGCCCGAGCGGGCTTGCCGCACGACGATCCGATGGCCGGCCAACTTGGCCAGATCGAACGCGTGCAGCGGTTGTCCACATTCCAACAAAACATAGTTGGTGATATCGACGACGTTGTTGATCGCCGGGATGCCGACGGTCGCCAAGCGGCTCGACAGCCACTTGGGGCTGGGACCGACTTTGACTCCGCGAATGACCCGGGCCGTATAGCGCAGACAGTGCTCGGGATTTTGCACTTCGACGCGGGTCAACCCGTCGACGGGCGCGGCGCCAGATTTTGGAGCGGCAGCCGGAAGCTTTAGCTCGCGGTCCCACAACACCGAAACTTCTCGCGCGATCCCCAAGTGGCCGAGGCAATCGGGACGGTTGCTGGTGACTTCGAGATTGATGGCAAAATCGCTGCCGACCGGCGTGGTATCTTCGTGATTCAGGCCGGCCATCATCAACCGCTCGGCCAGTTCGGCCGGCGTCATGTCGAGCTTCACGTACTGGCTCAGCCAATCCCAGGAAACGATCATCGGGCTTTTGATTCCGCTTTTGACGAATGATTAAAACTGGTGCAAAAAGCGCACGTCGTTGCGATAAAACTCGCGAATGTCGCTCACCCCATGCCGCCGGGCACAAACCCGTTCGACCCCCAAGCCAAAAGCAAAGCCGGTGTACTGCTCCGGGTCGTAGCCCACAGCCTTCAAGACATTGGGGTCGACCATGCCGGCTCCACCCATCTCGATCCAGCGAATCGCGCCGCCGGCGTGCGTGTCGTGCCAACTCATGTCGACTTCGACGCTCGGTTCAGTAAATGGAAAGAACGAGGGGCGGAAGCGAATATGAACGTCGCCCCCCAGGTAACTGCTGGCGAACAACCGCAGCACGCTCTTCAAGTCGGCCATCGTCACGCCCCGATCGATCAGCAAACCCTCGATCTGGTGGAACATCGGATAGTGCGTGGCATCGGCCGTGTCGGGTCGATAGACGCGGCCGAGCGAAATGATGCGCACCGGCGGGGGAGTGCTCTCCATTACGCGGATCTGCACAGTGCTTGTCTGACTGCGCAGTAGCAGCGGCGCGCCGGTGGCCACGCCCGCGGCACTCAGATAGAAATTTTCCAGCGGATCGCGAGCGGGGTGCGAGGCGGGAATGTTGAGCGCCTCGAAATTGTGCCACTCGTCTTCGATCTCGGGGCCCGTGGCCACGGTGAACCCGAGCCGGCCCATGATGTCCTTGAGCTCTTCGATGGTCTGCGTCAGCGGGTGCAAGTGTCCGAGTCGGGGGCGCTGGCCGGGCAGCGTCGGATCGAACGGCTCGCTCGATCCACTTTCCGCGGTGCCCGACGCCAATCGCTCCTGAGCCGCCACGAAAGCGGCCTCGACCGCGGTCTTGGCTTCGTTGAAGCGCTTACCGGCGGTTGGCTTATCGGAACTTGGCACCGAGCCCAGTTGCTTTTGGACGGTTTTCAACTGGCCACTTTTCGCGCCCAGGAATTCAACGCGCGCGGCTTCGAGCGCGTCGACATGGACCGCGGCGGCGAAGGCTTGTTGAGCCGCCGATTGAAACGCGTCGAGCTGGTCGAGGAAATCGGCAAGGGCCATGGGATGCACTTGAAAAAAGCTCTCGGACAAAAAAACAGGAGAGGCGAGCAACACCCGACGGCGACGCTTGCCTCTCCCGTTTGAACCGATCGCGTTCGGCTCACGCGGAGCCAAACATGATTCTTAGGCGGCCAACGCCTCTTTGACCCGATTGACGACGGCGTCAAACCCGGTGGGATCGTGAATCGCCATTTCCGAGAGGGACTTGCGGTCCAGCCCCAGGTTGGCCTTGTCGAGGCCGTGGATGAATTCGCTGTAGCGCAGTCCCCGTTCGCGGACCGCCGCGTTGATGCGGATGATCCAGAGCTTGCGGAACTCGCGTTTGCGCACCCGGCGATCGCGAAACGCATAGACGCCGGCGCGGACCAGGGTTTCTTTGGCCGTGCGGTAGAGTCCGCCGCGGCCGCCTCGATAGCCTTCTACTTTCTTGAACAGCCGGCGCTTGGCTTTATTGCGCGCGGCACCTTTGGTAGTCCTCATGGCACATCACTTTCCATCTGTCGCACGTCAAGGCCCCCGCTCAAGATGTTTGAGCGAGCGTTGTCCAGCCCGCGCGCGTGTTCGAC
>JAYVCO010000239.1:0-3606 GCA_043749935.1 Planctomycetia bacterium | reverse complement strand
CAATCGGCAGGTCGATCGTGACCTGGGCTACCAGACGCGCACGCTGTTGTGCGTGCCGTTGCGTGGCGCCAGCGGAGAACTGTTCGGCGCATTCGAAGTGATCAACAAGCTCTCGGGCGATTTTTCGGCCGATGACGAGTCGGCGCTGGTCGAGTTGGCCGCGCATGCGGCGATCGCCTTGGAGAACACGCAGCAGTTCGAGCAGTTGCTCTCGCGCCACCGGCATATCGTCGAACAGGCGGCCGAAGGCGTGCAGTTGATCGGCGATAGCCCGGTGATCGAGGCGTTGCGCTCGACGATTCGCCGCGTGGCCAATACGGAACTGGCGATCTTGATCCTCGGTGAAAACGGCACGGGCAAGGAAGTCGTGAGCCAATCGGTCCACTATCTGAGCCGACGCCGCGACGAGCCGTTCATCGCCGTCAACTGCGCGGCAATCACCGAAACTCTGCTCGAAAGCGAGCTGTTCGGCCACGAAAAAGGGGCGTTCACCGATGCCCACGAAAGTCACCAGGGCAAATTCGAGTTGGCCTCCGGCGGCACGCTGTTTCTGGACGAGATCGGCGACTTGAGCCTCGGCGGGCAGGCCAAGCTGTTGCGCGTATTGGAAGAGAAGGTCGTGGTCCGCGTGGGCGGATCGAAACCGATCCACACCGACGCGCGCGTGATCGCCGCCACGAACCAGAATCTGTTGGAAATGGTGCGGCAGAAACGGTTTCGCCAGGATCTTTATTTCCGGCTGAATGTTGTCACGCTAGACCTGCCACCGCTGCGCGAGCGAGGGGACGACGTGATTCTGCTGGCCGAGCATTTTTTGATCGACTTTTGCCGCAAGGCGCACCGCAAGCCGCTCAAGTTTTCGGCCGCTGCACGGACGAGGCTCGAAGCTCATTCGTGGCCGGGCAACATCCGCGAGCTGCGCAACCTGATGGAGCGGCTGGCCTATCTCTCGGCCAGCGATCGCGTCGAGGCCGACGACCTGGCATTCATTCTGTCGCCTAGCGGCGAGTCGCCCGCACACGTCGCCATCGACTTGCCGCTCGCCCAGGCCACCGACCAGTTCCAGATCGAACACATCAAGCGGAACATCGAACGGGCCAAAGGCAACATGAGCGAAGCCGCCAAGCGCATGGGCCTGCACCGCTCGAACCTCTATCGCAAAATGCGGCAACTGGGCATGCACACCGACGAAGAGTGATGGCCCGTCCTTTATCCCTCGCGCTCCGGGAGAGATTAGCTTCTTATTCCTCGCCCGCTGGGAGAGGTTAGGAGAGGGTCTTCCCGTTTTGCCCCAGACATTCCGCGACCTTTGGCCAGCCGTTGCACACTGTCCCCGCCGAACACTCCAAAACCGTCCCCGACCCCTTGCTCAAATCACCCGCGACGTTACCATAAAACCTGAGCCGCACGATCCCAAGCGCCGGCCCAAAAAGCTCCCTTAGCTCAATTGGCAGAGCATCTGACTCTTAATCAGAGGGTTGATGGTTCAAGTCCATCAGGGAGCACGTTTAAAGCCTTGCTGTAACGAAAGTTATGGCGAGGCTTTTTTGTTGCTCGAATGGTCACGACGGCTCGGCGCTACGTCGGCGCTACGTTTGGCGTCAATGATGATCAACGAATAAAAAGATGAATCCGAGTGATGCATGGTGCCCTCGAGTGACGTGAGTGGATCACAAGTCGACCGCGCCTGTTCGTGGGTTGGGCGGTACTGGAACCAGCTTGTTTGATTCTCGGACGCCGCCAGCTCGATTCCCCACAAGATCGCGCAGCTTCTTGGCCATCTCGTCTCGAGGTTCGAGTTGCAACGTCTTGTCGAGCTCGGCGATTGCCTGGCTGGGAGCTCCTCGATAGGCGTATTGAAAACCGAGCAGGAAGTGCAGTGCCGGCGAATCGGGCTTGGCATCGCGCGCCTTTTCCAACAAGCTCATTTGGTTCGCGTAGTCCGCCGGGTTGCCATAAAGCTGCTGATAGTTCTCCAAAACCGCGCCCCATTTGTCCTGTGGCAGCGCTTGCAGAGCCATCGCCGTCGCACCTGCGGCCTCCTCGTATTGGCCCGATGCGAACAATGCCTGGCCGAGCAGCATCAGCACGCCGGCGTTCGTTTGATCGTCGATGAGCGCATGTCGGAAATTGCGAACTGCAGCTTCGTATTTCCCCGACTTGAAATCAATCTCGCCTTGGCCGGCAAAATCGGCCGCGGTGAGGTCATCGACCGAGCGCGGAGTTCCTGAAGCATTCGGCTGTGCCACGCTATCGTCGGCGACCGGGCTTGGCGCGGGCCCTACATTCGAGAAATCATTGGCAGACAGCGAAGGTGCGATGCCGCTGGGAGCTGCGACAACCGTGGCATAGCCCGGATCATAGCCCGACGCATAGTTGTTGTAGGTCGTGTAGCCCGGATACGAGTTCCCGTATCCGTAGGAACCATAGCCCCCGTAAGAAGAGCCATTGCCCCCGTAAGACCCATAGCCATAGCCGGCATTCCCGTAGCCATATCCGTAGGATGGGTAGTAGTTCACGTAGGCGTTGTAGTTGTAGTACGGGTAGCCGTAGTAGTACGGATATCCGTAGCCAGATGATCCGTAGCCATATCCGTAGTAGTAGGGATAGAAGCCGAATGCGAATCGCGGCCAGAAGCCCGAGCGGTACCAGGGATAATATCCGCGGTAGTAAGCGCCGAATGGCGAGCCGCCGCCGAAAAAGAATGAGCGATTGTTCCAGTTATTCCAGCCGCCGCTCCAACGCGAATTGAAGTTGTGGTTGAAATTGCCATTGTGATTGAAGTTGCTACCGTGGGAAAAATTATTGTGGGCAAAGCTGCTGTTGCCGAAATTGTTGTGCGAAAAATTGTTATTGTGCGCGAAGTTGGCGTGCTGCGATAAGCTGCCAGTCCCGCCACGGCTCGAAATGCCGTGATTCCCAGATGCAAACAGTTGCTGGTGCAAGTGACCGGCCGTCGCGGCGCCCCCGGCGCGTGCGCCCAAGGTGTTCGCGCCGCTATGTGCAAAGGTCTGATTGCCTGCGCGCGAGTTGACGCCAAAGTGTTGCTGGGTAAAACCCGCGTTCGGTCGTCCCGCCGAGCTGATTCCACCGCGACCAGCCAAACTAGACGATCCAAAGTTGCGCTGCGTGAAACCGGATCGAGAACTTATGCCAGGCCGTTGGACCGAGCGCATCTGCGAACCGCTAAAATTGCGCGCGGCGAAATTGCCTTGCCCGCTCGGGCGAGAAAAGGTCTGTCCGCCGGGGCGAGAGAAGCTTTGGCCCCCGGGGCGAGAAAAATTGCTGATATGCGGCGCAGTATTGCGCGCCGGAGAGGCGAAGCTGCGTGCGTTGCCGGCATGCATCGCTCCGCCCGAAAAATTTCCGCCTGGGCGACCCATCGGCGAGCCTCGAAATGCGCCGCCAGCATGAACCGGAGCACCGCCATGAAAACTGCCGCCACCATGCATGGCTGGGCTACCACCGTGCAAGCCCCCGCCTCCGCCGTGAAAGCCACCACCGCCGCCCATATGCCCGCCACCACCACCGCCGCCGTGTCCACCTCCACCACCGCCGCCGATATGCCCGCCACCTCCACCGTGCCCGCCACCTCCACCGTGCCCG
>JAYVCO010000238.1:0-8754 GCA_043749935.1 Planctomycetia bacterium | reverse complement strand
CTACGAACCTCCCGACCGGCACAGCCCTACTAATCGGCAAACTCCACCCAACTCTTTGCCTCGACTCCCACTTCTATCAGAAAATTCTCGCAATATTATTCAGCTTGTCGGAACGCCTGGCCGGCGAAGATTCCCAGTATCCCCATATTTACAAATGCTGACCGCAGAAGAGGTCGGAAAAAGCGAGTAGAACGAGGCGTTCCAGGAGCGTAAAGTTGGCGGCAGAGTGCGGGAATGGCTCTTCGTTGACAGCGCGATTCAAGCAAGTAGGATAAGGGATACATACACTTCCGCCTCTCCCGAGAGTGTAGGGGCGACGGCGTCGACCTAAATCCGCCAATTTGAGGTTCCACTCGTGGTAAATATCGCGCCACGAGATGTTTAGGTCACCGAGATTGTTCCTATCATGCTTCGCTTAGCTGCGGAGCGACAGCACCGTTTTACACGTTCCACAGTTTTTCGGATTTCCGAGACATGAGACGCCTAAACGTCAAATTAACCGTGTGGCTTTCAGGCATCGTACTGACGTTGGTCGTCGGGGTGCACCTGTTGCATGGCTTTCAGTTGAGCCGCAACGCGGATTTTCTCCGATTGCAAGCAGAGAATGCGGAGAAGGAAGGCAATGTCAAAGAAGCGATCAAGCAATACAACCAATATTTGAAATATCGGGACGATCCAGAAGGCTATTCGTCGTTGGCGGCGTTGGTTGTAGGTGCAGCCAAGGATGCGGAGGCCACGCGACAGGACAAAATCCGAGCGTACAACATTTTGGAAGAGGCGATTCGGCGCCACCCGGATTTAGAGGACGTTCGTCGGCGACTAATCGACTACACGATGGCGATGCGGCGGTTTCCCGAGGCTCTCGACCATATTCAGTATTTGTCAGACAACGGCATAAAAGATCCTGCTTTGGATCTCAAAGCGGCGCAGTGCTTGCGGATCAATGACGACGCAAGCGCTATCAAGAAACTGAACGGCGTCATAGGCTTCGACGAGCAGACTGGGCAGTTCAAGCCGGAGCCGGAGCCTGGCGCAAAGGAGATCTCGGCTTTTGAATTGCTGGCCGAACTGTTGCGCAACAGGGGCGAAGGCGCCAAGGCGGACGAGGTCATGAAGCAAGCAGTGATCTACAACCCAGAGTCAGCCACAGCGCATTTGGCCCGTGCCAATTACTTGTTCTCGACGGTGGGAGGCCAAGAGACCCAAGAAGCCATGAAGGCGCGCCAGGATGAAGCCAAAGGAGAGCTGGATCGCGCCATTGAGTTGGATCGGGATGACGCCGACGTAATGCTGGCGGCGTCGGCCTATGCGATGAACCTCCGGGACATACCGGGTGCGCACGAATGGTTGGATCGGGCCTTGGAGAAGTATCCCAGTCGACAAGACGTCTACCTGCGATTGGCTCAATTGGCTGGCGCCGCCGAAAACGATCCGCAGAAAGCCATTGAAATCTTGGAGCGCGGCGTGAAGCAGGCCACGGAAACGTTCGCCATTCTGCAAATGCTCGTGGAGTACCAGTTTCAAACTGGCGATTCGGATGCCGTGCGCCGGTCGTGCAAAGCGATGCGAGACAGCGGCTTTCCACTGGAAATGATCGGCTTTGCCGAAGCGCGAATCAAGTTCGTGGATAACGATTTCTGGGGCGCGTCGCATGACCTCGAAGCAATCCGCCCGGCCTTGGCACGCTCGGCACACGGCAATTATATGCAGCAGCTCGATATTCTGTTGGGCCGTTGCTACGAGTATTTGGGGCAGACTGATCGGCAACGCGAATTGTATCGTCGACTGGTGCAGACTTATCCGACCTTGCTTGGAGCTCGCTTGGGAGAGGCCGGCGCGCTGCACGCCTTGGGCATGTATGAGGAGGCCACGCCGGACCTGACTTTACTGACCGAGAACGCCGTGAAGTTCCCGTTCATGCAAAGCAACGTTTTGCAAATGCTGATCACCGTCGAATTGCAAAAACCCGAGGACAAGCGGGATTGGACGCAAGTCGAAAGCGTTGCAGAATTGGTTTACAAGAACGAAGGCCGGACCGAGCTGGACAATGCGTTGCTCAAAGCCGAACTACTGATCACCGAGAATCGCCTTGACGAAGCGCAAAAGATTCTGACCACCGCACGCAAAGACCACCCCAAGGAAGTTCGGGTTTGGACGACACTAGTGAAGCTCTTGCAACGGGATCCAAGCAAAGCCGATCGAGTTGGGCAGTTGCTGAACCTGGCCGAGAAGGAAGTCGGAGATGTCTTTGCGTTGCGCGCCGAACGCGTTCGTTTGATCGCGCGCGATGGCGGCGACAAAGCCGGTCCGGCGTTGGAGGACATGGAAAAGAACCTGGACAAGCTTCCGGAACCCGAACGGGTTTCAATGATGATGCAATTAGGGGCTGCATACTTGCAAATCAAAGATTACCAGGGCGCCAAGCGATGTTGGAAATACGCGACGGACAAAGATCCAGACAATGCCCGACTCCGACAGGTAATGTTCGAATTGGCGCTCGATAACAAAGACGAGTTGGGAATGCGCGAGATGCTCAAGGAAATGCGCGACCTGCCGCACTTTGGTCCGACATCGCCTCTCTATAAGTATTGCAGCGTCATGTCGCTGTTGTTTCCGATCAATTCACGCCAAATTGGCAAGCGCACACCGCTGACAGACGAGGAAAAAAATGCTCTGGTCGATGCCCGCAAGCTAATCGACGAGGCGCTTGCCGTTCGCGGCGAGTGGAGCGTACTCTGGCGCGTGCGCGCAGAAATTGACCAGCTCGAGGGCAATCTTGGGTCAGCGATTACGAACTATCAGCGTTCTCTAGAATTCAACCGCATCGGGCAAGCCATGGCGGCGCGGCGATTGGTTCAATTGTTGTATTCAACCAAACGTTATTCGGAGGCGAGTGATGCTTTGAAGTACGTTGGTCAAGTCGGTGCCGGCGACCCCATTCACAAGATGATTGAACACATCATCTTCGAAAAAGGGGATGTCGACGCGGCGCTGGCCTCGGCCAAGAAAGACGTCGATGCCGATCCCAAAAATGTCGCTAACCTCATTTTTTACGGCCAGATACTAGCCCAGGCGTTGCGAACTGACGAAGCCGAACAGGTTTTTCGCCAAGCCACGGAAGTGGGACCCAATATTCCGCAAACCTGGGACTTGCTAGTGCGGCACCTGGTCGCCAATAAGAAGACGGCCGAAGCGGTCGCGGCGATTCGGCTGGCTGTGACACCACTGGCCAAGGATCCATTGGTACTTGGAAGTCTCTACGAACGGGTTGGGGATGTCGCCGAGGCCGAACACTATTACACCGCGGCACTGCAGGAAAAACCGGACGACCCTGCCACGGTGCAAAAAATGGTGGATTTTTTCATCGCCAGCCAGCAAGCGGACAAGTCCATTCCCTATCTCGACGGGATCATCGCCAAGAATGCCCAGGCAGATGCGAACCAGGTGGCCTGGGCGCGACGTACGCGTGCGGCCATCATCGCGGCTCCGCGCGACTATGAGCACGCCATGGAAGCGATCAAGTTGATCGAACAGAATGCGAAAAATGGCAAGCATTCTCCAGAAGACATTCAGGCAATGGTCAATCTGTTGGTCAACCGAACCGAACCCGAGTCGCGTGCCAATGCGATTCGTTTGCTCGAGCTTTTGAAGCAACAGCGAGCGCTATTGCCTTCTGAGCAGACCGCATTGGGCCAGCTTTACGAGCGAATGGGCAACTGGAGAGAGGGTAAAGAACTGATGCTCTCGGCAATCAGTCGGCAAAACAATAATCCGGATATGCTGATCGCCTTCGCCAACATGCTACTTCGGCACGAAGAGTATGACGACGCCACTCGGTGGCTCGAACGATTGGATGAGTTGCTCAAGACCGCGTCTGCCCGCACGGTAGTGCCACAACAAAGGGCTGCCCACGAGTTGAAAGCACGCGTGCTGGTGAAAACCGGACACCCCGATGAAGCAGTTCAACTGCTTCAGACTTTGGTGCCAAGTCCACTGCCACCGAACCAACTGGGCATGCTGGCCGAAGTATCACGGATACTAGAGGAACTCGAACAGTACGACGCGGCGGAAAAATTGCTGAAGGAATACGTTTCGCTCGAGCCGCGGGGCACCATTGCCCTGGCAGCATTTCTGGGTCGCCGTGGCCAGGTCGAGAAGGCATTCGACATGCTCTCCGAAGCGCGCAAGAATCAGCCGGTTACTGAACTGCTGCCCTGTGCCCTCGAGGCCTTGCGACGCCATCCGGATCAGGCGACGGACGAGCGATACAAAATGCTTGAAGAGTGGGCGCTGAGCGGCGTGCAAGTGGAGGCCGATGCGCAGCAAATCAAGCTTTTATTGGCGGAAATGTACGATCTGCAGGGACGCTATTCGGAGGTCATGCAGATCTATCGCGAATTGCTGACCAACAAAGCTTCAAGTGCCATGCAGTTGGCAATCGTGAAAAACAACCTGGCCTTCCTGCTGGCCGTGACGAAGCAGAGCCCTGGAAGCGCCACCGAAGCGCTCAAGTTGATCTCGGATGCGATGAAAGTCATGGGCCCCACGCCGGACTTGCTCGATACTCGGGCGCTGGCGTACCTGGCGCAGGGCAATGTCAAACTGGCGGTTGCCGATTTGCGTTCTGCCTCGGCGGACACGCCGACGGTCGCCAAGTTCTTTCACTTGGCTCAGGCCGAAAAACAGGCCAACAACGTCGACGCGGCTCGCGCGGCGCTGGCCCAAGCCCAGGAGCTTGGCGTGGATCTGAATCGCTTCACGAAGGTGGAAAAACAGAGCTATGCCGAGCTCGTCGATCAGCTGAAATAGAATTGAAGGGACGGTCAGCATGGCCACGGATGCCGCGGATATTTGGCGCCATTGTTTTCAAAACTGGCCCACTGAGATCGAGCGACGAGGAGTTCTGGTTACGTCGTTCGGCGAGCAAATCGTCTTCGAGGAATTCGCCCCTAGCGATGATATGCTGGTGCTCGAAAGGCGAGCCCCAGATGCCGTGGGGGCTCGCATGGTTCTGATCGCCTATCAGGCAATTCAAGCCCTCAAGATCGTGGACGTCGTGAAGCTGAAGTCCTTTCAGCCGCTGGGGTTTTCAATTCCGCACCCGCGAAAATAGCCGCGACTTCCGCCACCGCTGGACGCACGCAACGGCTCTCGGATAGCATAACGATATCTGCAAGAGCTGCGGCCATCGGCGTCGCAAGATCGGCATGTTTTTCGTGAGGAGAGCAATTTGTGAACGATTCACCCCAGACCCCCAGCTCGGATGAAACAAACCCCGAACAAGCCGTGGATCTGAGCCACACTCAAGCCAGCTACGCCAATTTCTGTCGGATCAGCTACACGCCCGATGAACTGATCCTTGATTTTGCGCTGAGCACGGATATGGTCACTGGCAACCGGCAGCATCTCGTCGCCTTGCAGCGAATGACGTTGGGTCTCTACACCGGCAAACGCCTGCTGGAAGCTTTGCAGATGGCCGTGGATCGCCACGAGGCGGTTTTCGGCGTTGTCGAAACCGCTGTCGAACGGCGCGTTCTGGCGGCACTTCCGAAAACGTCTTGACCGTCAAACCGCGGTTCAATGGCTATCGGTGGCGGCCATTGGCCCGCTTCGTTGAACCATTTACCAACGGCAAGGCAACTGGACGATGAATTCCGCGGTTCGCTTGTCAACGGGCGTCGATGGCTTGGACGAGCTGCTCGGCGGAGGCTTGATCCCCGGCACGCTCACCGTCATCGTCGGCGCTAGTGGAATTGGAAAGACTCAATTGGGTCTCCAATTTCTCGAAGCCGGCCGCAGGCAAGAGGGCCGTCAAGGTATCGTTTTCGACATGAGCGCGCGGGTCGATTCACAAAGCCATGCATTGTACGCCCAGCGAATGTTCGGCTGGAAAATAGTCGCGCACTCGCACGCTCACTTTTCTGCCGACGGCTTCTTCGATCTCGATAAATCCTGCGGCGACTATCTACATGTCTTCGACAAGCAAGGCCGCAGAGTGACGCAGCGCGACTTGGATTTCGACGCCTGGCACGAATGGCAAACCGAACTGGCCGCAAAGCTGGAAGTCACGATAGGGTTCTTCTTTGATAACTTCACGCGCGGGGTCCGTCGTGTTGTGATCGACGGCATCGAGCCGGTCGACCGTCCGAGCGAGTCCATTCAATTCGAGATGTTCGAATACATCTACCATCAAATCCTGCGCAAGGAATCCGCCTGGGTGGCGCGCGATCTGTTCCGCCAGCACTACCGCGAACATGCCCGCACGATCGACGAACACGCCTATGATGCGCAACAGATCGGCGCGGTGTTGCTGTCCACGTCGCACGAGGCGATGCTCGACGCACTTATCGAGCGCCCATTGGTCGACGGCGACGTACTGGCCACTGCGAACACGCTAATCTACATGGGCAAGTTGCGAGACGGCAACAAGCTGGCTCGTGGACTCTCGATCGCCAAACACCGTGGCAGCGCGTGCACGGACGAAATAATCCGCTACACGATCGATGATCGCGGGATCCGTCTCGATTAGTTCTTTAGATCAATTAGGGCGGCCGCCTAGTGGCCTGCTTGCAGCACTCGGGCTTGCGCCATCGCGTCTTCGGCTTCGGGAATCTTGCCTGCGCGTTGATAGGTCACGCTCATCGCAGTGAAGCTGAACGGCTCTTCTGGCTCCAACTCACAGACCTTGAACCCGTGACTAATCGCCTCGTCATGCCGCTTCAGTCGTCCATAAATCACGGCCAGAGCCGAGTGGGCCAAGGCATAACATGGGTCTTGCAGCGCTAGTTGCTCCAGCACCACCGCCGCCTCTTCCAATTTTCCAGCATCTTTTAGACGCTCGGCATCACTGTAGAGCTCTTCATTTGTAGGCATTGCTAATTCCTGACCTGATCCAGAACCCGTTGAATTCAGAACGCCCATCGCACATTTCTAATTTGGGAAAGTGGGAAAGGGCGCCTCAAATTCTACCAAGTCGCGCACACTTCGGCGCGGGGCGGGAATCTGGGGTGAGTTTATCGCGACAACTCACGCGGTATTCAAACCTTCACGGTTGGGCTTCGACTCGCGACACTGCGAATTTGCGGAATAAGCCGGACAGGTCTTAAAGCCGTCAAAAACAGCATTTTGGGTTGGATAGGAGTGGGTGGAAAAACCGATATCCAGTTTTAGTGAGCACGTTTCCCTCTGAGCGTACGAGAGGCCCTGCAAGAAACGTCCACCTCGCCATGCCCGCGCGAGGGTCTCGCCAGAGACAAAGGCCACCATGGTAGCTGGGCTCCACCCCGCCTTTGGAGACTTCGACGGTGAACATCCATCCCCAGGCTCTCGTCAGTCCGCAAGCCAAAATCGGTCTCAATGTCACTATTGGACCGTTTTGCATCATCGAATCCGATGTGGAAGTGGGTGACGATTGCGTGCTGGCCAGCCGCGTGGTGATCAAGAGCGGCACGACGCTGGGCGAAAAGAACTCGGTCCACGAAGGGGCCGTGGTGGGGGGATTTCCGCAGCATACACGCATGCCCGAGCGATTAGGACGCGTAGTCATCGGCTCGAACAACACGATTCGCGAAAACTGCACGATCCACCGTGCATTGAACGAGGGCACAAATACGAAACTTGGCGACAACAACTTGCTCATGGTCGGCGCCCACGTCGCCCACGACTGCTCGGTGGGCGACAACGCGATCTTCGCCAATAACGCGCTGCTGGGCGGCTTTGTGACCATTGGCGATCGGGCCTTTGTTTCCGGAGCGGTAGCAGTACACCAGTTCTGCCGGATTGGGCGGCTGGCGATGATCGGCGGTTGTGCGAGAATCGTGCAGGATGTCCCCCCGTACGTCATGATCGATGGCCATAGCGGCCTGATCGTAGGGCTGAATCTCGTCGGCCTGCGCCGGAACGGCTATGACGCGGAAGAAATTGGCCAATTGAAGGCGGCCTATAGGCTGATTTATCGCCGCGGATTGCGCTGGAACGAAGTGTTGGATCAACTCAAGCACGAATTCCAATCGGGACCAGCGGCTGACTTCTATCCGTTTCTCTCGCAAGGGACGCGCGGATTCATCCAGGAACGGCGGATCCCGCCGAACGCGACCTTGAAACTGCGTCGGGCCTCGGATGACGAGCACGAAGATCGTGGATTCAGCGCCCGAGCGGGCTAGGCCGGAATTCCAACTGGATCGTTCCGCCTTCAGGCACGGGAAATACTCAGTTTCTTCGAGCGGCTCACGGCTCCTTTACCGGTTATGCCGACCGCACGATTCTCACTCGTTTTGCCCATGGTGTACACTTGCAATTAGATGAATTGCCAGGTGCTCCTGCAAAACAGAGTCCGCCGTGTTGCTCCAGCTCATTGTTTACATTGGCCTGTTGGTTGTCGCCGCGCCGCGCAGCAGCGTGATTGAGAAGCGATACCCCGATGGCAGTTTGCGGCAGCAACGCGAAGTGCGGATCGATGAGCGTGGCCAGGAAATCGACCACGGAAAAGTGACCAAGTACTATCCCGATGGCAAGCCCTCGGCGGAAACGCATTACGTCAACGGCATCCGAGATGGGGCTTGGACGACCTGGCACGCGTCGGGCACCAAAAGCGGTGAGGGAACGTATCGCAAAGACATGAAATCTGGGCTCGAAACCCGATACTTGCCGGCCGGATCCAAGTACTTGGAAACGAACTACCGCGACGGTTCTCGACACGGCAAGCAAATTCAATGGTTCAGCGAACAACAAAAATCGCGCGAGGCCAACTACGAC
>JAYVCO010000237.1:0-5611 GCA_043749935.1 Planctomycetia bacterium | reverse complement strand
TCTGCTGTAACATTTCGCACCGTTTCGCGCTGGGTGGGATAGAGCGGACACGAGCCCGCCAAAAATTCCTCAAAGGTCCCTAGTGGAAGAAGGATTGGTGTGAGATGAAACGCTTCACGACTCTGATGATGGTGGTGGTTTTCGGTGCTTTGGCCCTAGAAGCTTCGGCGGCTTTGGCCGGAAGCAAGGGGCACAACGGTATTTCTAGCCAGAGCAACAACAGCTCCCATTGCAAACCATGCAAGGACAAAGGTAACTGCGGCACGCAACGACCGCCTGGACAAATTGTCGATCCGGTCATTCTGCCACCGCCCACCGTTGTTCGCGACCATCGTCACCCGATTGTGCCCCCACTGTCGCCGGGCAACGGTCAAGGTGGCGTCACCGTGACCACCACGAGCAACCCGATCGTGCGTGATCACCGTGGGGTGACCACGGTGTTCCCTCCATTGAACTTAGGTGCCAACCCAATCGTTCGTGACCACCGCGGAGTGACCGCGACCACCAGCGACCCAATCGTCCGGGATCATCGTGGATTGACCTCGGTGTTTAATCCGGTGAGCCCGGTTGCCAACCCGATTGTTCGAGACCACCGTGGAGTGACCACGACCAGCAGCGATCCGGTTGTACGTGATCACCGCGGCATCCCGACGCTCGGCACGGGCTTGGGCGGAATGGTCAACACGATCGGCGGCGACGTGGCCGGCGCGGCCGGTGCTGTGGAAAAAGCCGCTGAATCGGCGGTCGATGCAGTCGGCGACTTCTTCGGGTTCTAATGAGAGATCGCGATCCAAACTCAAACCGGGGCCAACTCGAGAGCGAGTGGCCCCGGTTTTTTTTGCGCCGGGCTTTATAATCCGACCTCGAGACTCCGTGGCCCCTAGCTCACTAGCGCTATCATGGTACGACGCATAGGCCAGGGCAGCTTAAATCACGCCGCGACGATTTTTGGCAAGATCATCGACGATGGGCAGTGCATGGAAAAAAATGGTCGAATTTCGCTGCGCATCAGTCATCGCTCATCTCGCCGTGAATCCCTCCGGCAGATCGGCGGGAGGATCAGCCTGATTGACGCTTGTTGATTGTAAGTCGCTCGTTGGCTATCGCCAGAAGCGCCACCGAGGACGTCGGGGCTGATTCTCTTGTTCGAGTAGCTTGCGGCAGCGTTGCAGGTTCCTCTGGCAAAGCTGCGTGTTAAGGTGCTCGATCCCGAGTTTGCGCTCTAGCCCATCTAGAGCACGACGAAACAGCGGTTCGGCCGCCGCGTAGTTCCCTTTACTCTCCAGCATGCTGGCCAAACTGTTGACGCTCGCCAGCGTGTTGGGATGATCGGGCCCCAATACCCGCTCGCGGCCTGCCAGAGCACGGCGCAGCATTGGCTCGGCCGTTGCGTAGTCCAATCGATCGAGAAACAACATGGCCAAATTGCTAACACTGGTCAATGTGTCAGGGTGTTCGGGCCCCAATACCCGTTCGCTAGCCTCTAGGGCTCGACGATAGAGCGGCTCGACGGCAGTAAGATTGCCTTGGCTCTCAAGCAGCAAAGCTAGATTGTTGACGCTCGTTAGGGTATCTGGATGGTCCGGCCCCAGCGCTCGCTCGCGCGATTCCAGAGCGCGTCGCAACAGCGGCTCGGCTGCCGCATAATCCCACCTGCCGTAGAAAAACATTCCTAGATTATTGATGTTCGACAGTGTTTCGGAATGTTCCCGTCCCAGGATGCGTTCACTTGCGTCGAGTGCGCGGCGATGCAACGCTTCGGCCTCGGCATCTTCTCGTTTGCTCTCCAGGATGGTCGCCAAATTGCTGACGCTGATCAGAGTATCGGGATCTTCAGGCCCCAGCACGCGCTCGCAGGTCTCTAACGCACTGCGCAGCAGCGGCTCAGCCGCCGCGTAATCGCACTGACTGTACAACAACATGGCTAGTCTATTGGCGCTCGTTAGCGTGTCGCGGTGTTCTGGTCCTAGCATCCGTTCATGGGCTTCCAGCGAGCGACGATAAAGCGGTTCGGCCTCAGCGAGCCTACCTTGGCTTTCAAGGAACATGGCCAGATGGTCGACGCTCACCAGCGTATCGGAATTTTCTGGTCCTAAGGTCAGTTCGCGCGATTCCAGAGCGCGTCGCAGCAGCGGCTCGGCCGCTACAAAATTCCATCGGCTGTAGAAAAACATCGCCAGGTCATCCACGCTCGCCAATGTGTCGGGGTGTTCCGGTCCGACTGCCCGTTCTGTGGCTTCCAAGGCGCAGCGATAAAACGACTCGTCCAGAAGACGATTTTTCGCACTCGGTTCCGTAACGACTGGGCGCTTCATGTCTACGTCGTGAGGCTTCGCATGTCCTGTAGTTGACACTTGACCTCGATCCAGGTTTGAGCTGTCTCTCGGTGGTCTCTAAGGTCTGAAGGTCGGATTCAACAATCATTATAACAATGCGCCGCCCGCTGGCGTCTAGCGCCCTTGGCTCGGGTGGGCGGCTTTTCGGGAGTCACCAGCGGTGTCGGAATACGGCAGTTAGATCGGGATCATCGAAAATCAACGCTGTTCTCACGAGTTCTTGGGACGGCGCAGGCTCTGTTCGTCCGACATTCCCGGGGAGATATGGCACCCACTCTTCATGGCAGAAGTCGATGTGACGAATGGCACAAGAATTCAGCGGTACGCGACGTCCTCGCCCGCGTACTTGTTGGAGTTAGCTATTCGCGTTGTTTTCGAACGAAACGTTCCGCGGCGCTTCGGTGCTTCCTCCGAGATGGACGTTCTCTTGGTTGTGCGCGATGCGGCCGTTGCGAAAGGTTAACGATCGAACCCAATCGTTGACGGCCACGCCCGTTTCAAAACCTTCGACGTCGACGTTCTCGAAGACCGCGCCAGTGGCCGCTGCCAGGTAGACACCGCGCGAATGCGGGGCGCGCGTGCCGCGAATGACCGCGTTGCGAATGATGGGCTTATCGAGGCCCGGATGAACGGGATCGCGCAGGGAGTCGTAGCCAAAATTCAGTCGCGAGCGATAGACGTTATCCTCGGCTCCGTTCATGACGATGCCATGGAGCCGCGCAGCCTGGATCTTGACGCCATCGATCAGGTAGCCCGAGTGCGCTTCGCGTCGTTGGTCGTCCGGAGCAAACTCAAACCCAAAATCACCGCCGAACAGCGCGACGGCCGACATGGCTGTCTCGACCGAGAGACTCCTGATCGTGATGTGATGGCAGCCCGAGCAGCGCACCCCAGCGTCGTTGCCGTCCATGCTGCGTCCGAGCTTGCCGATCGAGATGTTCTCGATCAACACGTGGTGTGGGTGCGTCGAAGAAATCTCGTGCTTTTCCCACAGCTTTCTCATCCGCGGCACCAGTTCATCGGCCGTGGCGACGGGTCCCACGGTTCCCCAGTCCAGACCAATGCCCAGCAAGGCCTTGGGCGAGTCAAGGACGCGTATATTTCGAATCACGCCGTGATGGGCTTCGGACATCAACTGGATGCAAGCCGCTTCGAAGGGCTGTTCGATGGTCATGTCTTCAATGCGCCAATCTCCCACCGTCGAGAAGTGGCCGGGCTGGGCGACCGTGCCGCCGTCGCCGTAGGCCGCGCCCACGCTAATCGCGCTGTGCCAAATGGCTTGCGAACCCTTGCCGGCGCTTTGAACAACCTTGATCGTGCCGCCCGAAATCGCGGAGCGCGCCGCAAGACGCACTCCGTAACTGTTGGAACGCATATCCAAAAGCAGCGTGCTTCCGTTCAGATCCAACTTCACGCCTTCCGGCACCAGTAGCGCATGGATAGACGTTTCGCGCGCAACAGGCATCTGACGCACTAGGCACGTCAAGTTACTGTCGCGGCTCAGGCGAACAACGCCGCCCCCTTTCTCCGCTTGCTTGTCCATGACCCGTTGCAACTCACTGCCGTCGCGGACGCTAACCGGCTCGCCAGGCTTTTCCTCCGTCTTCTTTGCCGCACTTGGTTCGTCGGCATACGCGAAGCCAGCCCCGCTCGGCATCGCCCAAGCCGCCGCGACACCAGCGGTGGCACTGGACAGGAATCGTCGACGGTTGACGTTCATGGTGCGCTATTCCTCGCGAATGCAGACGACCGTGTTGCCCCGGCCCTGATTGTGCTCAAAAAGTTGAAAGGCTTCGATCGAGCGCTCGAACGGAAAGATCCGATCGACCCGGGGCTTGATCGCGCCGCTTGCGAGAAAGCCGATAATCTCTCGGACGTTTTGCTGGTGCGCTGCCGGATTCATGGCGGCCCACTGGCCCCACATACTGCCGATCGCCGCGGCCTGCTTGATGAGCAGCAGACCGGGTCGAATGGGTTTTTGTCCGGCCGTAAAACCGACCAGACAAATCTTCCCCAAAGGTCGCACGGTCGAAATCAAAGACTCGAACAGCTCTCCTTGCACCATGTCGACGACGACGTCGACGCCATGCGGATGCCCCAGTTCGGTCGCTGCCTTCTGAACCGCACTTTTGAAGGCCTTGAAACTATCACGATCGTGGCCGTAACAGAGCACACGATCCGCGCCCACGGAAGCTGGCAAGGCCTGTTTCTCGGGCGTGCTCACGCCTGCAATAACCTGCGCGCCCATCGCCTTGGCCAGCTCAATGGCGGCCATTCCGACGCCGCCCGACGCACCATCCACCAGCACCAGGTCATTGTCGCCCACTTCTCCGATGACCTTCAGGGAGTGATACGCCGAGAAGAAGTTCCGTCCGATGTTCGCACATTTTGACAGATGGACGTTGTCCGGCGCTTTCCACACCGAGTCTCCAGCGACCCTTACCGTCTCGGCCAACGCGCCGATGCTCATCTGCGCGATGACTCTGTTCCCCACGGCGACATGGTTCACTCCGGCGCCCACTTCGAGCACTCTGCCGGTCAAATCCATGCCAGGCACATAGGGCAGCTCCGGCTTGTGTTGATACAGGCCTTGCGCTTGAAGCGCATCGGGATACTGCACGCCGGCATAGTTGGCGGCAATGAGAACCTGACCATCGGTGCACCGCGGCGCATCGATCTGGTCGATCGCGATGACTTCGCTCAAAGGGCCTGGAACCGCCAGCGGCTTTCCATCCTGATCGAGCCCCGAATACCGATGCACCCGCAATGCCTTGATCTTTGAACTCATCGTTCCTCCACACGCTCACAGTCACGAGTAGTGTCCCTGCAAAGACACTCCGGGATCCGTTTTAGTGAACACTTGACATTGTCAAATCCGCAACGGCTGCCGCACCAACAATGCACCTATTTCACGACCTATTGGCACTTTGTGCAAGCCTTCTGCTCGATTGCGGTGCAAGAAGATTCATAATTACCTTCAAGCCTGCCGGCGAATCATGGGTTCCGAATATTCGTCGGCCGGATCGATCTCTGCTTCGACCGACGATGCTTTAGATTGCTCCGTCCGACACCCGAGCTTAGTTAGGAGAGCTCGGTCGATGTGACCGAAGCAAGCAAAGTGTTGTCGATGTCTGTAGCGGCCAGCGTCCCGAAAAACCGGTCGCTTTTTTTGCGACTGTCACGCAGACAGTAGAGTCGAGAGGTGGCGCGGTGGTTTAGGTGTAGCCTATCTGTGTCCCGCTCTTTCGTCTGCGGGTGCCTCACTAGCTGCACCA
>JAYVCO010000236.1:0-2937 GCA_043749935.1 Planctomycetia bacterium | reverse complement strand
CAGAAATGCCAGGCGCTGATCGAGGTAGTGTCGTCGAATGAGCTGATGCCGCCGTCGGTTGGCGCGTCCTCATCGTCGATCATTCCACCTCCACGGCCCGTCGCGCAACCTGCGCCGAGAACTGCCTCGCGACCGCCGGACTTGCTTCCGCCCAAGCCCGTAGCGCCGGCGCCGGTCGCACAGCCAATCGGGATGGTCGAAGAGTCGCCGCCCCACGCGCAGATGGTTGAGATTCCGGTCATTCAAGTGGCCCCGGTACAGGTCGCGCAAGCTGCTCCCACGTTTGAGCCAGTTCGCTCGAGCACGGTCGAAGAAATGCTCGACGAGCAAGATCGCGCGGATCGCGACCATTTTCGTCGGTTGCGGCGTGGGTTCAGAAACCCGCCGAATATGCAAGAAATGCTCTCGATCATAGCTTCGCACAAGCTGCTCACGACGATCAGCGTTATTGCACTGTTTTTCGTGCTCGACTATTTGCGCAGCGGCCACTTGCTGTTTGCGCTGGTGTTTGGCTCGGTCGCGCTAGGTTTGGTGCTCGCCGGCTCGCAGCCGAGCCTGGCAATGAACGCGATGTACCAGGCCGGCGCCTGGTGCTATCTCGTCGTGCTCTGCGCGTTTCCAGTAGCCCTTCGTTATCAAAACGAGTTGGGTTTGGCGGGCAGCAAGGTCCTGCAAAACCCGAAGAACGTTGCCGTGGCGCGCCCCGCAACCGCAGCTCGGGTCGACACTCCACCGCCCCCCACTAGCGCGCTACCGAATTCAGAGCTAGCGGTGCCGGAGGAGCCGGCCGACGAATCCGCGCCTCAACCGGAAGCAGGTAAGGCGGCGCCGCACGCGGCAGCCAACACGAATGTTGCACCGAAAGAGCCTGCTCCTAAGCAGCGGCCCAATCCGCCGGAACAGGGCGTTGTGCCAGCCGCGGCGCCAGATTTCTCCGCCCCGGCGGTTTCGGAGCCGCTCCGTGCCAGCGACTTCGACCTGTTGCTGAGAAACTCGGAAAAAGCGTTTGGCAATGCCGATCCGACGACGGCTCTGAAGTTTCTGTATGCCGACGCTCTGAGCCACTCCGATAGCGAAGTCTGGCGCTTCATTCGTTGGAGCAAACCGCTCAACCGGCCGCTGATTGCAATTCGTTGGGGCGCAGTACTTGAATCGGACGACCTGGCCGCGCAGGTGCTTGGGGTGCCCATCGGCCGCCACGCGGCAAATCAGGGGGCCAATCCACTCGAAAACCAGAAGACTTTGGGAACCGCTTTCATTCAGCAGACAATGAACATGGGCGGCCCAGCGGTCGTCAGCTGGTTTCGAAGTTGCAACGACGAAGGCCGGTTTGGCGACCCCGAGATCATCCGAGCTCCGACCGTTCGCGATTTGCGAGGGGCCACGTACCTGGGCGCCGACACGCCGGCCGAAGTCTTGCGCGCGGCTCGCGCACAACAGTTGGATTTTCTGTTTCTGTTCAGCCTGCACGGCAACGCGGGCGCGCGGCCGACTGTCTCGACGATTATTCGCGTCGTCGATGTCCTAACCGGTCGAGAACTGCACGTCACGAAACCTAAAGCGATCTTTGCGTCCATTCGCAAAGAGGCCGAGGCGACCCTCGAATTGCTCAACAAAGAGATGATTCTGGAAGACGTGCCGGAGACGATCGACCCGGCCGCGGTGCAGTCGCGCTTGAAGGCGCTGGCGAAAAAGACGGACAACCCGCTCGGACCGCTGACCGAATTGCTCTACTATCATCGCGAGAAGCGGCTGCCCGAGGAAAAAGTGGCTGAGATCATGACGGGCCTGATTGGCGCCGACGACGCGCAGTCAATGCTCACCGGCAGCGATAGCGATCGACGGCAGATCATTGCCAAGTGGATCCCGAAAGCGCCCTGAACCCGAAAGCGCCTTGTGAACGTGTCGTGAAACGCCAGTCGGGTGTGAGCCTTATTCTTGCCGCCAAAGGGCTGCGGCTCTCTCAAGGAATTCTCGAACACACACACCGCGGCTAGACTAGCAGGCGCGGCGGCGTTTCCATCCGCGAGCGGCCAGCATGAGCACCGCCAGACCGGCGAGGCAGAACGTCGAAGGTTCAGGCACCACCGTGATCGTGCCAGAAACGACCGTCGAGCCACTCGAAAGCGCGAACGGCAATAGCGTAACGGGTGTGAATGTCGCCAGGGGCCCAGCCGGTGCGACAGCCACGCCGCCTGGAATTGCCGAGAGCGAAATGCTAAACCCGGTCGGTGTCAGTGCAATGGAGGTCACCGACGTCGTGTCGAAAGTAAAGGCCGGCCCGGGCGTCAGCACCAGACCGTTGATATTGCTCGAGCTCAAACTGCCGGCAGTCGAACTCACCGCGGAGGTGAAACTGGCCGAGGAGAAGGTGCCGCTCAGGATCGTTCCCGCAGGATCGCTAATATGAAATGTGCCGGGACCAATGGAACTAAACACCGATTCGCCCGCGACAATTGGCGTGAGCGTAGGATCAAATACGAAACTACTAATCACGGCGAAGCCACCGTCGATATGGAAACTCGACAGCGGGTAGTTCTGAAGAAATGCGCCTGCATCGATCGAGACGCCGAACGTGTTCGTTGGCGCAACGATTGGCGTCACGAAAGAACTGCCGGTGTAGCCCACGAACGCCGTGCCGGTCAGGTTGGAGTCGAACGTGTGCGGACCGGCTGGGACGATCACGGCGAAGGCGCTGCTGGCAGATGAAAGCGTCGCGATCACGAGCAGAGCGACCACGGCCGAGCGCGTGCGCGCGAAGACTGTTAACCGATCCGAAAGATCAGCAAGCGATCTTTTGGTTGTGAAGCGAGGTGTCGGACTTTGCGATGGCATATATTTAATGTCCTTGCGATGGGTCTAAATCCCTCGCCTTCAGGCGAAACCTTTAGGTTCTTCGTTTTGCTAGAATTTTGGGATGGAGAAGTATCGAACGAG
>JAYVCO010000235.1:0-4327 GCA_043749935.1 Planctomycetia bacterium | reverse complement strand
CGTGGGGCCATTGCCGGCGCCGCCTTCTCCGGGCTGGCGGCTGTGGATCGGATTGCTCGGACCAGGCGTGGTCTTGGCCGGCACGTCGATCGGCTCGGGCGAGTGGTTGTTTGGTCCGGCGGTGAGCGCGCAGTATGGGGCCACGCTGATGTGGCTGGCCTCGATCAGCATTATCTTGCAAGTGTTCTGCAATCTGATGATGATGCGCTACACGGTCTATTGCGGCGAGCCGATCATCGTTGGCGGTTTGCGGACCTGGCCCGGCCCTAAGTTTTGGATTGTCATTTACGCAATTCTGGATATCTCTTCGATTTGGCCCTACAACGCCTCGAACGCGGCGGTTCCGCTGGCCGCGGCGATTCTCGGCCATTTGCCAGGCGACGGCACGCTTCTCATCGCGGGCCAGGTGTTGTCTGAATCGCAACTGGTCCGGTCGCTCGGCTTCGCGGTGTTCATTCTCGCGTTCGTCCCGCTGATCTTTGGTGGCACCGTCTATCGAATGCTCGAAAAGATCATGAGCTTGAAGCTCGTGCTGGTGTTGGGCTATCTGACGTTCATGGCCGTCTTCATGGTCTCGCCACGCGTGGGCTGGGAGGTCTTTACCGGCTTCTTTCGCGTCGGCGAATATCCCCAACGGGCCGACACGATCATCGTCGATCGGCACTTCGCGCTTACCGTTGAGGAAGGGGACGACACGTATATCATCAAGGGCACGCAGGAGCCGACGGGGCCGATCATCGGCGAATTTCGCATCAATGGCGTCGTGGCCGCGACCAGTTTGGCCGATTTGAGCGACGAGTTGAAAGCCAAGCGTGCGACATTGGTGACGCAAGCCCAGGGCATGTTGCATCCCGGCGAGTTCTTTTTCGAAACGCGAACCGAGCAGGGTGACGTACTCTCGGCACAAGGCACCGTGGACGATGGTTGGCATCCGAGCCAATTTCAGGTAACCACCAAGAACGGCGAAAAACAAATCTACAGCGGGCTGGACGACGTACCCCCGGCGTTTCGCTCCACGCTGGCCGAATTGATCGACCACCAGGGAGTCGAACACAAAAGTCTGCTGGGCTACTTTTGGGAACATGGGCGATTGCCCGAGTTGGATTGGTTCATGCTTGTGGCGTTCATTGCCATCGCGGGTTCCGGCGGGTTGGCCAATACGTTGTTCTCCAATTACACGCGCGACAAGGGCTGGGGAATGGGAGCTCGCGTCGGCGCCATTCCCAGCGCGATCGGAGGCCTGCCAATTTCATTGTCGCACGTTGGCGAAGTGTTTCCGGTGACTCAGACGAATCTCGTGCGCTGGAAGGGCTGGATCCGGCATATCGTCCGCGATCAGACGTGCATCTGGATGGCCGCCTCGTTCATTGGTATGGCCTTGCCCTGCATGCTGTCGTTGCAGTTCATTCGCAATGCCACGGTCGCAGGCGATCGAGTCGCGGCGATGACCGCCGAAGGAATCGCGCTGCGCTACCCCGAATATGGCGGCCTGTTTTGGACGCTGACGTTGCTCTGTGGATTTCTTGTACTGGCGCCGGGGCAAATCAGCGTCGGCGATCAGATCGCCCGGCGATGGACCGATATTCTTTGGACCGCCAGTCGCCGGGTGCAGCGCATGGGCGGCACGCGCGTGAAATACCTCTATTACAGTATTCTCAGCCTCTATGGCGTGTGGGGCCTGTTCGTATTGTGGCAACTCCCAGCGCTCAAAATTGCGTTGATCGGCGCTGTGTTGGGCAACGTGGCGCTCGGCTTTTCGTCGCTGCACGCGCTCTACGCCAACCGCTCGCTGCTACCCAAGGAGTTGCAACCTCATTGGCTGCTGCAAATTGGCGTCGTGTTGGGGGGCATCTTTTTCATCGGCACTGCCGTCATCGTGCTGTTTACGCTATAGAGCGAAGCCTGCTGCCGCACTGACGAGTCTCAAGTAATTCGAAAGCTCGGGTTGGAATGCAGTTGGACAGTGTGCGCGAGATTGTGGGCAGAGCTCTTGGTCCAGGCTGCTTCTTTGTGGCCACTCCTGCGAGATTGCGCATCGAGCATGTCGAGAGCGAACAGGTTCGCTGGGAAATCTTCCGAGGCCATCTGCTCGATCCGGCTCACGCCCAAGAGGTGCGCGACTTCGAATCCTGGCATCTGTACGTCGATAGCGCTGAGGATCTTGCCTCGACGCCGCTCATTTCCCTGCGCTGGCAACTTACAACACAGCAGCTTTTCTTGACCCGGCAGATTCTCACGCATGGCTTCGAAGCTTACGAGGATTCGCCCGGAGTGATCCTTACTCGGACCGTGGAAAAATGGGTTAGCGAGTTGATCGGCACGCTGGATGTTGGAGAGTTGACCGAACAGGCATTCGATGCTGAATTGGCAGCGTATGTTTTCCTGGCAGTGGTTGGTACGAGCCGGCTGCCGATCACGTCGTCCGAGTCGCCGCCGCCGGCGTTTTCTTTGGGTCAATTGGGTTACGTGCCGCAACTCTCCGATTCGTCCGAGGCGTGGACAGATCCTGTGGCATTTTTCGAAGCGACGGTCCAGCGTTCAACTGACCAGCGTTCAATCGAGATAGTGCAGCAAGCCAAATCGCTCGAAACGGCCTTGCGCTCGTTGTCCGATTCCGCTCTGCCCGAGCTGGTGCGGGCGTTGAAAAAAATGGCAACCAATCGGCCGGATGGCGCCGATCGGATTGCGTCACTCATGCGCACGATGTTTAACCATGTTGCGCTCTCACCGTATACACAATTCGCCGATCGACTGATTGCCTTGCTGCTCGCGTTATCCAAAACAGAGCCGGTGGGCGTGCCGGTCGTTGTCGACCTGATGAGCTTTATGCTGCGGCATCTTTGCCGGCACCTGACGGCCTTCGACCTGACGCTGTTTCATAACTTCGGCGCCAACTATCCCGACGCGTTGTTTTTGGATTCGCTGCTGAAAGCCTATTTGGGTCTGATTGGACAACACATCGAACTATTTTCGGATGACTCGAAAGATACGCAAGATATCGAGCGCCTGAAACGTCTGCGCCGTCGCGCCCTGCGTCAAGCCTCCCTGGTTCGCCTGCAATACGAGGGGCATCGCGTGCCGGATGTGCCCACTTCAATGGGCGAGAGCATGCGAGTATTGCCGGCCCCGTTCGTTCGCGTGCCCGAGGAACAGATCATCCAAATGAATAAGCGGACCCGATTGCTCTACGAGGGCGAGGCGATGGCGAGTCTCTTGACCAAGACCGGCCGGCGAGTGCTCACCGAAAGCATTGCGGACCTGGCCCATCCGATCGAGCTGCGCGAGCTAGGAATGGCTCAGTTTCTCGATCGGCCACTCGGTGTTCTCAAGCAGCCGGGCGAGGTCGATCGCACGCCCCTATTGTCCTACGAGGCGTTCAGTCGTGCGGCCGTCAAACGTCGACTAGCGCAAATGAAAACGGCCGGCTGGATTTCCACGGAGCAACGCGCAGCATACGTGGCCGTCGTCAGCGAAATGAGAACTCAAGGAATGCCGGCCGCGTCAATCTCGGCCCTCGATCGGCCAGGGGTGGTATCGCTGCTCGACGCTCAAAAAGCCGCCGCCGATTTCATCTTCCTGCGGACTACGCGCAAGACCGTCGCGGAACTGCTGTCGCATTACGACCTGGAGCCGTTCTCGGTTGCATCGCCCCAGACCTTTGCCTGGCTAATGTCAGAGGAGCCCATATTGCTGCTGCAAGACTTGACCCAGGATGGTTTCTTTGTGCGCGCCAAGCTCAAGGGGTATGATCAGCGTGGTCAGCCACGGCTGGAACTCGCGCTGGCTCCCCAAATCGGCTCGGTGACGTATTGCGAGCGATCCGGGATCGAGTTACCCACACGTTTGCAGTTGCTAAGAATCTGGGAGGCAGTGGATCTTGACCAGTTCGTCGAACGCGAGTTAAGTGACCCGGCCGTTTGGTTGAACCTTCGTTGACGCTACCGTGAGGCACCGCATCATGCACGCACGTCTGTTGTTGGCCGCAGTGGCCTTGCTACTCGGCATTTCTCACGCGGACGCCGCGCCCAAGAACATTGTGTTGGTGGTGGCTGATGATCTGAGTCTCGATTTGGGCAGCTACGGCAATTCAGTCATCAAGACGCCGAACCTGGACCGACTGGCCAACGAAGGAACGTTGTTCACGCATGCTTTCTGCACGACGGCAAGTTGCAGCCCGAGCCGCTCGGTAATTCTCACGGGAATGTACAACCACGCCAACGGTCAATAGGGCCTGGCGCATAGCGTGCACCACTTCACCACGTTGCGGCAGGTCAACACGCTGCCGGCCCGGCTCGACAAGGCGGGCTATCGCACGGCCAGGATCGGC
>JAYVCO010000234.1:0-3454 GCA_043749935.1 Planctomycetia bacterium | reverse complement strand
GCAGGTTTTGCGCCCAAAACTAGCGCATAGCTTCGGGCGCATCGTGACAAGGGCGGAATAGTAGCGTGGCGCCAGATAGGCCACAAGGGCAGTTTCAACGGCCTTTCTTGTCCAGTTTGCCAAAATCCGGAGGTTGTGGAATGAAAGCTGCTAGCGTTGGGAAATCGAGAACAACGCCTGGGTGACTGCCGACTTGGGTTTACTCTCTCGAAGCCGTTGCCAGCCGGAGCCGAAGCCTGTCCGGAGAATTCAAGTCGAGCATGCGAACGGTGGTTCGACCAATGGCGGTCTGCCCCGTGATTCGCAGTCCTTCCCAAAGAAAATGCTCGTCCCAACGGTGGATTCGCGGATCGAATAATCGTGAGATCGAATCCGTCTCAGGGTCGATGCCAGTTAGATCGCTGCCCTTATGGAGATTGCAGTCGGGGCACGCCAGGGCCAGATTATCGAGCCGATCACTGCCGTTGTGCTTTCGCGGGATGATGTGCTCGACGTGAAATGCAATCAACGGAGAATCGCCTTGCGAGCGATGGCAATACTCGCAGCATTGAGCGGCTCGTTCACGGACCGCCGCACGCAGTTTAGCATCCATTGATCAAGGCTGACGGGCAGAGAGCCGAAAACGGGCTTCCGCCTGCAAGGTCGCCAGAAAATTGTTGGCTTCGATGTAGGCTTCGTATTCTCCACGTTCGCCAGGGGACAACTCGCCTTCGTTCGCCTTTTCGGCTAGCTCCGTCAGTCGGCCGACAAGCGCCGGGTCAGCATGCAATTCCGCCAGCTGCCGCGTCTGATCCGCAGTCAGCAAGGCGAAAACGGGTGCCGTGCCGCGATGGAATGCCTGATGTTGATCGTCGTCTAACCTCATGCCCTTACCCTAACAGAATGGAACCGCAATCGCAAGAATCGCAATGTCTGGTCTGTTAGCACGTCAATGCAAGGGATTCGATGGGCTCGATGATGGCCCGTTCGCGCGGATAGACGCCGTAAAAACGCTTGATATAGTGCCGGTGCCATCGCTGAGGCTTGTGAGGTTCCCAGCCCCACCGACTCAGCAGGCGGTCGCTAATCCGCGCGTTCCAAACGTCGCAAAGCAGCGCATCGCTCTGCTTGATGCGAGCGACTTCGTCCAGTGCTTCGGCGGCACGATGGATTGTGGAAAACGTACAGTCACGCTGCGAAACGACGTACTTGAGCGCCAGGTAATTGGGGCACGCCCGGGGCTGATTGTAGTACACCAGGCAGCGATTGCCCGGTTTGTGTTCGTGCCGACGCCGCCCCAAAGTCTCGATTTCCAAGGCAGAGATGATCTTGGGGAATCGTCGCAAATGAATGGCCGTCAGGCGGCCGTCGATGACTTCGATCACTCCATACCGGCCGCGGCGCACCGAGTCGCCATCGGCAAAGGGATCGTTCAGTGTGCGAATGAAGAAGCTCACGGCTGATTGGTTGTCCTTACTTGGATTGTCGCAGGCGTCTTGCGATCTCGTCGTGCGTGACCACGAGCAACGCCCAGTACAACTTTAGCCCACGAACTATCGCCGCATGGTCCCACGCGTTCCGACGATGATTTGCAGTATTAGGCGGTAACCCAAGAGCATTCCGGCCATGAGTCCCATGCAGCAGGCCAGCAGAGCCGGTAGCAGCCAACCCATGGCAAACAGCGATTGGCGGGCCCAATCCCAGAGCGGCTGCCACTGGACGATCGCGCCAAAAGTGGCCAGACACAAAAACGGCCCGTAGGGAATCTCATGTTCGCCGCGGGCAATCCACTGCAAAACCCCAATCACGATGCCCAGGAACGGCGCTAAAAAGAAAACCAACAGGGCCGTTTGCCAGCCGACGAAAGTCCCGATCATCGCCAATAGCGTGACGTCGCCAAAACCCATCGCTTCGCGGCGCAGCGCGGCGGTGCCCACGATCCGCACGATCCAAATCATTCCGCCGCCTGCCGCCATGCCCACCAAGGCGGTAAGCAGCCCGACCCAGGTCGCCAGCGGCGCCTTCCAGGCGACCGCGGCGATGGCGATCGCGCCGATGAGCCACATCAAGGCGATCTGGTAGGTCAAAAGGTCTTTCCGCAGCCGATGAAAAAACACCCGCACTGCCGTATTTAGCCCGCGGCGCATTGTCCACCGCCGCGGCAGCAACCCGCCGCACCACAGGGTCCAACAGCCGATGCCAATGGCCAGCGGTTCGATGAGCGGCAGCCCGCCGAGCATCTCGGTCCCCGTATCGGGCGAGAGCAGCGTCAGAAACTCGACATTGCGCAGCGGCCCAACGATCCAATCACCGGCTGGCAGCAATGACCAGGGGTAAACCGCGGCAATGAATAGCCCGATCCACGTGCCGGGCACTGTGATGTCGTCGGGAATCGTCTTTTCGTCGACGTCGATCAACGTGGCCACGAGCATCAAGGAGAAGAGGACCACGTGGCTCAGATATCGGGCATGCACGATGAGCGGCAAGTTGCTCGACAACATTTCGAGCTGCGGCGGTTGGAGGCCATTTGCCATCCGCCAAAACGGCGCCGAATCCAATTCCCAAAGATACAGACCAGCGAAAACGGCTGCACTCAGTAGCTCAACGATGAGCGGTCGAATCCAAAAACCGCGACCGTGCAAACTGCTCTCGCGCCGCAGCCCGGGCCAACCAAAAATGGGTATCCGGTCGCGCAAACCGCGGCGAGGTGCTCCGGCGAGCGGGGCCGACCACGGGCTGATCGAGCGTTGGCGCCAGGCGAGCCGATAAACGCCCAGGTTGATGAATCCGCCCACGACGGCTCCCACGACTGCCAGCGCGACAAGTCGAATCGGCAACGGAATGGCCAGAATCGTGTCCATCAAGGGCCGTGTTTCAGTGGGAGGGCTGCGTTTCAGCGGGAGGTCAAGGCGATCGTTCGTCGGGTCACAGGCGTGCCTGCGCAAGGATAGCGTCGGCTACTTGCGCAGGAGACTTACCCGTGGTATCGACGTCGAAATCGGCACACTCGCGGTAAATCGGGCTCCGCGCGTCGAGCGTAGCGATGATTTCGGTTATGCCGCCCTGAGTTGTCAGGTTGGGCCGCCGCCCGGCCGTCGTATGGTCGGCTTGGATCCTCTGCCAGATCGCCTCGGCGGAAGCCCGCAACCACACGATCTTGCCTTGGCGACCAATGGCCAAGCGGTTCTCGGGCCGCATGACCGCTCCGCCTCCCAGTGCCAACACGCACTGTGGACGTTCGGCCAGCTCGGCGACGACCTGGCTCTCCCATTGTCGAAAGGCGGGCTCGCCGTCGTCGACGAAAATCTGGGCGATGGTCTTGCCGGCGAGCAATTCAATCTCGTCATCGGCATCGAACCAAGGCCAGCGCAACCGTTCGGCCAATAGTCGAGCGACTGTCGTCTTGCCGGTGCCTCGGTATCCAATCAAGACAAGATTCATAGCAGCCGGGTCATCCTCGGCCTCCCCTGCTCGC
>JAYVCO010000233.1:0-7624 GCA_043749935.1 Planctomycetia bacterium | reverse complement strand
CGAAGCGATCAAGCGTCCGCCGGTTGAAATCATGCATAAGGGACTTAAGGCTATCGCCATCGATCCCACGCATGACGCAGTCCTAACCGTGAGCGTCGACCGAACCGCACAAATGTGGAGTCTGCATGACGGAAAGTTGCTCGATATCTCGTTTTCCCATGGAGGAGACCTGACTAGCGCGGAATTCTCAAATGACGGAGGCTCGCTACTCACGTGTTCGGCGGACGGAGCAGCAAGGCTTTGGAAACGAAGCGATCATCGGCAAGTCTCTCATATCGCTGAAGTGCCAAGCGTGGGAATCGTGACATCAACTCCAGACGGTCAATGGGTGCTTGCCTGGGGACCCGCGAACACTGGCAATGTTTTTCGCGCCAGTGCGCGCGATCTACTCTATCCGATTCTCAAACATGACGAACCAGCTACGGCTGCCTGTATTAGCCCGGACGGGCAGAAGGTAGCGGCCGTAGACAATCGAGGAAACGCGATCGTCTGGCGACGGGAAACAGGCGAGACGCTGGCAATATGGTCGCTTCATGACCAAACCGCGGGAGCTATAAGCTTTGCACCAGACTCGAACAGCGTTGTCACGGGCGACGCGATGGGCAACGTAAACCTGTACAACCTAGACACCAGACAATTCGTGCAATCCTACAGAATTCCCGGTGCAGTGATCGAACTTGTCTTTAGCGCGAACGGAGAATTACTGCTGGTCTCGGGTTCAAAAGCTACTCGACTGATTCAACTTGCGCGAGAAGAAGAATGGGACATCAATCCGACTGAGCTGGACGGCGATGTCCGGGGGGCGCGATTCAGTCCGGACGGACAGTTTATCGTGATTTATGGAACTGGGAAACGAGTCCTCGTGCGGGACATCATCCGCGGATCACTCAATGTGCTTCGTACGAACGCGCCCGTGAGTAAGGTCTGCTTCACTCATGATTCGAGTAAGGTGCTGACGATGGCGCAAGACGGAACCGCGCAAATGTGGCGTCTCATCGACGGCGCTTCCGAACATCATCCGATTCAGCACACGACATCTCTCACGACGGGGGCCATCAGTCCCGACGGACGATCGGTGGTGCTCTGCGGTGACGACTGCACTGCCAGAGTTTATCGAATAGCTGACGGGCAGCCAATTACTATTAGCCTGCATCACACGGGCAGGATCATGCATGCCCAGTTTGTCGCCGACCAACAATTGTTGACGGTTACCGAAGGCGCCGACCTCTACCTGACGAACTTGGCTCCATCAGCTAAAAACATTGAGCAGATTGAGAACATAAGCATGGTGCGAACTGGCCAGCATGTCGACTCGGCAGGAGTACTCGCCCCTTTGACTCGACCTGAGTTATTGCGCCGGTACCACGCGATAGACCGTTAGTCTCGATGCTACGGGCCGGAGAAAAGTATCTGCTTTCCAGCATTGATTCACGAAACGAGGGCAAGCGCAATTTCGGCGCGGGAATCCACGTCGGTGCTTGGATGTTGGAGGCCGGCTTTGCGCGGGGCCGCCTCTTCGCGCAAAATGGAGTCCAACGTAAGCGAGCAAGAACCGATTGAATGAAGGCAGCATTTCGCTGGTTATGTCGCTGCCATAGCCGCGAGCTCTCCACTGACTGTCTGGAGCATAACGTGTCTGGAGCATAACTATGGTTTTTGTGCGCGGTTCAAATCTATCCTGCACTTTGCTACACAGAATAACTACACGAGGGTTAATACTCCTCGTCTTCTTGATCGCAATAACTCCGTATTTCACCGCGTTTGGAGCGGATTCTGCGAGACCGCCGAACATTATTTGGATCATGGGCGATGACTTGGGCTATGGCGACGTTGGCTGCTATGGCCAGCGGGTAATCAAGACGCCGAACATCGATCGGCTCGCCGCCCAAGGAATCCGCTTCACCGATTGCTATGCTGGCAGCACGGTCTGTGCCCCTTCGCGGTGCGCACTGATGACCGGGCTGCACACGGGCCACGCCCGCATTCGCGGCAACGGCCAGGTGCCGCTCGCGCCCGAGGACGTCACGATCGCGGAAATTCTTAAATCGACTGGCTACGTGACGGGCATGGTCGGCAAGTGGGGCTTGGGCGAGCCCGAAACGACCGGCATTCCGAACAAACAGGGCTTCGACGAGTGGTTCGGATATCTCAACCAGCACCACGCCCACAATTACTATCCCGACGTCCTGTGGAAAAATCAGCAGCAGGTGAAGCTGGGTAACGTCGTGGAAAATAACGTGGCCACGAAGCGAGTCGTCTACTCGGTCGATCTGTTCACGCGCGAAGCGCTCGACTTCCTGGATCGCCACCAGCGCGATCGCTTCTACTTGTACCTGCCATTCACGCTGCCGCACGCCAATAACGAGGCTGGCAAGCAAGGCATGGAGGTTCCCACAGACGAGCCGTATTCCAATGAGACGTGGCCGCAGCCACAGAAAAACCACGCGGCCATGATCACGTATCTCGACACGCAGGTCGGCAAAGTGTTGGCCCGGCTAGGCGAACTTGGCCTGGCGGACAATACGATCGTTTTTTTCACCAGCGACAACGGTCCGCACCGCGAAGGGGGCGCCGACCCCGAATTCTTCCATAGCTCCGGGTCCTTGCGCGGATTCAAACGGGCGCTCTACGAAGGCGGCATTCGCGTGCCTATGATCGTCCGCTGGCCGGGCCATATCGCGCCCGGCACGACGAGCTCGCAAGTTTGGGCTTTCTGGGACGCGGCGGTCACGTTGGCCGAGTTGGCCGGCGCCGTGGCCCCGCGTGGAACAGACGGCATCTCGATGGTTCCCAGTATCCTGGGCGAAACGGCCGCCGGACGTTCCGCTCAAAACCATGAGTACCTGTATTGGGAGTTCCACGAGCGCGGCTTCAGCCAGGCCGTGCGCCTTGGCAATTGGAAAGCGATTCGCAAAGGCCCGGGCACCCCGCTTGAGCTCTACGATCTGGCCCAAGATCTTGGCGAGCAACACGACGTGGCCAAAGACCACCCAGACGTCCTGACCCGGATCGAAACGATTCTGGCCTCGGCCCGTACTCATTCCGCCGACTGGCCGGTGGAGGGCTTGGAGAGTCGCTAGTCAAACAGCGCCGACGGTCGTTTTTTCATCACGCCACGACGTAACTAATCGCCGGATTCTCTTCGCGCTGGTAATCATCGAGATTGGCGATGGTTAGCTTGCCGTGCTGGTAGAGATACTCCACGTGCGCAGCCACTTCTTCCAGGGCCAGCAAGATGTGGAAGCCCTTCACGCGCGTATAGAGTTGTTCGGAGATCTCGTTGATGGTCAACGGGTCGGGCGATTGGCGAATGATGGTGAGGACTTTTTCCAGCTTGCGTTCGTGGCTTTTGCGAATTTCCGCGACACGCTTATAAACGTCGGCGATTGGGCCTTCGTGGCCCCCGAGCGCCAAGTCGAACCCGCCCATGCGGCCAATCTTCTCCAACGATTCCAAATAGTGCCCCAGGCCCGTGTAGGGCATGATGCTCTCGGGCGCCTGGTGTGGAGAGATCTCCGGCAAAATATGATCGGCACTCAATAGCACGTCCCCCACGCCAATGCAAACCTGTCCGGGGCAGTGCCCGGGCGTGTGAATGAATCGCAGTCCGTCGAGCTCCTGGTTGTCGATCAGGGTTCGCTCGACGGGCAGGCTGCGGACGTTCTTTTTCGAGAATCCATACACGTCCAAGAAGCCTTGCAGCAGATCGGCCCGTACGCCGGCCTCTTGCAGAAAGCGGCGAATCGCTTTTTTGGCGACCGCCACGCGTTCCTCGAAGGCGGTGATGATCCGCACATCCAGCTCGTGGACTGCGATTTCGGCTCGAGGCGCCAGATTGTGCAAGAAACCCAGCCCGCCGAAATGGTCGATATGCCCATGCGTAATGATGATCCGCTGGATGTCGCCTACCGAGACCTTCTCGCCAAACTGGGTGCGGACTTTTTCGAGGCCCGCGAGCAATTGTTGATTGGCATCTCCAAAGCCGCTGCCCGTGTCCACGATCGTGGGCGGCCCGGCCTCGAGCAACAAGTAAATGTTGACCACGAGCCCTGGAAAGGCGTCGCAGGCAATCCGATAGATGCGCACGCCCGTGCTGGATTCGAATTTGCGAACTTCGGGAAGAACCCTTTTCTGGGAGGGCATACAGCGCACCTGGACTCTACTGACACAGCCGGCAACGAAACGGAGCCGGCCATTATAACGCGGGCATCCAATGGCTGCTGGCGTCTTCGTGTGGACGTCGGGCGGCCTGCAAGAGCGAGATCAGGTTGCGCAAGTCCGATTCGCCGAGGTGCCCGAGCTGCCGAGCGTGACACGCGCGCACCTGCTCGTCGAGATCGGCCAACAAGGCCTTGCCGGCGGAGGTCAGGCCGATCAACACAATTCGGCGATTGTCGGCCGGACGTTCACGCTCGATCAATCCCCGTTCTTCGAGCTTATCCAACAGCCGCGTAATATCCGGCGCGCGAGAGACCAGTTTGGAGGCCAGGGCCAGCGTGGCCAGCTTGGCGTCGCCTTCGCCCCGCAGCAGCCGCAAGGCATTGTATTGCTGGGGAGTCAGGTCGTATTTGCTGAACAGCTCTTCTTCGGCAATGTGCAGCCGGTCGTAGCTGCGCCAGAGATTGAGAAACGCCTCTTGCTCGAGCGAATCGAACCGGCGTGGGTCACCCTCGAAATGTTTGGCAGGGGGGCTCATTCCTGCCATGCTAACCTCAAGGGCAGAGTTCTTTCAAACCCTAACCCGAGCGGCGTCCGCCAAATCTACGCGAACAGCTCAGAAACGACGTTCCCTCCGTCCACAATCTTGATCGGACGGCCGTTGGGTGCGATGTTTTCGGCCTTGGGATTGATTTGCAGGCTTTTGCAAAAGGTCTGGAACAAATCGGGCACATTGACCGGGCGGTCGGCCACATCGGCCCCACCTTCATCGGTCTTGCCGATGACCCGGCCACCCTGAACGCCACCTCCGGCCAACAGCACGTTGAACGCCCGGGGATAATGGTCGCGACCGACCCGCGGATTGATCTTCGGAGTCCGGCCAAACTCGCCCATCCAGACAACCAGCGTTTTGTCGAGCATTCCGCGCTGTTTCAAATCGGCAATCAAGAACGCCAGCGGCTGATCGACCTGTCCCGCCAGTTCCTTGACGCGGGGGAAGTTATCGAAGTGCGTGTCCCAGCCGTTGAGCGCCACTTCGACGCACGGAATGCCGGTTTCCACAAGTCGCCGGGCCAGCAGGCAGCCCAGCCCGAACTGGGTCGAGCCATATCCTTCCCGCATGGTGGCCGGCTCCTGATCGAGATCAAAAGCTTTCATTTGCGAACTGAGGATCATGCGTGAGGCTTTTTGATAGAGCTTCTGATGTTCCGCGACTTCCTCCTTGGCACCGCTCGAGGCGTAATCGGCCTCCAAGCGGCCCAGCAGTTCCAATCGCCGGTTATAGCGCGGCACGTCGGTCGTGGTCGCGGTGTTGGTCGGCAGTTTGCCGGCCGCGGGCATCAGGAATGGATCGTATTCAATGCCCAAGATGCCGCCACCGGCGCCGTTTTGAATGTTGCCGCCGACGCGCACAAACGCCGGCAACTCCAATTGCGCATGCGCGACCTGTTGGGCCACGATCGAACCGAACGCCGGATACTTGACGCTCGCCGTCGGCAAATAGCCGGTGTGCAACAAATACGAGGCGCGGGGATGGCTCCCCTCCTTGCTGGTCATCGAGCGAATGATCGCCGCCTCGTGCATGATCTTGGCCGTGTGCGGAAAGTTTTCGCTGATCTCGATGCCCGAGACCGACGTGCCGATCGCCTTGGTTTCGCCGCCGTTGGGATGACCCGGCTTGGGGCTGAAGGTCTCGAACGGGCTGGGACCGCCCTGCATCCACAACAGAATGCAGGCCATCCCGCGCTGTTGCAATTCGGCTGCCTGGAGCGTAACCAGGTCGCGCCAACTGAGCGTGGCGGCCGCAATGCTGGCCGCTGATATGCCCCGCAAGAAATCGCGACGGCGAATCACGCCCTGGCGGTTGAGAGACACGTCGACCTGGTGGCGCAAGTGCAGAGTCATGAGAGATTTCGCCGTGACAAAAACTTGTGAATGGTAAAAGATTCGCGACGCCCAGAGCTAGCCGACAGGCGCTATTTGCGATTCAGAAACTCGGTCGAATTGATCAAGGACCATTGAATGTCTTCGAAGGCTTCGGTCCGCGTGCCAACCGTTCGCACGTGATCCAAACAGGTTTGTAGTTCGGTTGGCTTTGGCTCACGACCCAAACAGCGCAGATACAGTTCCTCCACGACCGCGCCGTCCTGATGGACCTCGGCCAGCAACTCACCTAGCGAAGTGCGCTTCTCTCGGCCGTTGATGGCCCGGTTCAATTCCGGGGCGTTCATCAGAAACAATGCCTGGGGAATCGACCCAGCGACTTCGTCGCGACGAATGCTCGGATCGTAGCCGAACGTCTGGTTCAATTTGCCGCGCGGTCCGGCAAAGATTTGGCGATAATTCGTTTCGGCTCGAGCCAGGATTTGTGGATCCTCTTTGATGCCCAACACCTCGAGCAGCGCGTTGTACAACTGGTCGCCGCGCAGGCGCTGCGGACAGTTGGACGCGAACGGGGCGCTTTCGCCCGCTTCGCGTGAGCGGCTTTCGCGCTGATAGGCTTCAGTCGCGGTGATGACGCGAAACAGCCACTTGATGTCGTAATGGCTGGCGGCAAATCGATCCGCCAGAAAGTCCAGCGTGTGCGGCGCCGTGCATTTGCGGTCGGGCCCAATGTCATCCACCGGTTCGTAGAAACCATGACCCACCAACTCGGACCACATCCGGTTGACGAACGCCTTGGCGAACCAATGATCCCCGCGGGCCGTGATCCACTCGGCAATTTTTTCGCGTCGCTCGCTATCTTTCAGACCGGTGTCGAGCTTTTGGCCGGTGACAAAAAACACCGGCTTCATCAGCTTGCCTTCCTGGTCCGGATGGTTCAAGTCGGGCATGTGATGTTCCAAGTGCCCCCGGCCCGGTTTGTCGTTCTTGTCTTTCCCGCCGCGATCGATCGCGGTAATGATGAACGTTCTCTCCTGGCCGTTATTCTGGGGACGCACCGAGACGCGCGGAAAGAAGGCGGCCAACTCGTGAAACTGCTCGCGCCTCCAGCGGTCGGTCGGGTGATGATGGCACTGGGCACATTGAATCTGGATGCCCAGGAAGATGCGAGAGATCTCGGCTGTCGCGTCTTCCGCATTGGCCATCTGCGCCATGAAGATCGCCGTGGCCCCGTCCTCGCGCACGTCGCCGGTCGCGGTGATGAACTTTTGAGCAATCTTGTCCCAATGCAAATCGGAGTTGAACGCGTCGGTCAGAAACTTCACCAGGGCTGGCCCGACGATCAAGGCCCGCTCCTCGTTGCGTCGAGACATGATGACGTCGCGCCAATAGCGGGCCCAGTTGTCGCCATACTTCTTGTTGGCTAGCAATCGCTCGACGGCGTCCGCATGCTTTTGGGGCGACGCGTCCAAGGCAAAGGCCGTGATCTCTTCGGGCGTGGGGGGCGTGCCGACCAGATCGAGCGCCACGCGTCGCAAGAACGTGGCATCGTCGGCTTTTGGCGCCGCGGCGAGCGAAGTGC
>JAYVCO010000232.1:0-18515 GCA_043749935.1 Planctomycetia bacterium | reverse complement strand
CACCCCGTGCATGACATTCGATGGGGGCGACGGCGTCATGCACGGGGTGCATGACCTACGGGGCTAAGCTACCCTTGAATACCCAAAATTGGGCGGCCTGTTGGCTTTCTTTTCCCCTCGACCGCAGAGCATTTCCGTGCCGAAGATCCCCGCTTTCGACCGCAACAAAATGCATGCCAGGCTCGTGCTGGCGATGCTCTTCTTGGCAACGGGATTGTTCGTCGCGATCACTTTTTCGCCCCTTAAAAGCGGATTTGCCGACGCTCCCAACAGGGGACCGGGCGACATCGAGCTCTATCGGGCGGAAGTCGATCGAATCCATGCCGGTGAGCCATACTACGACGCAATCGCGACTGAGTTGCACGCACGCGGCTATCCGACTCGCAGCGTGTTCAACTGGCGCATGCCGCTGCCGGTTTGGTTCATTGGAGCTCTGCCTGCCATATCCCTCGCACAAGGGCTGCTGGGCCTGCTAGCTCTGGCGCTTGTTTGCCTGGCTTTCAAATGGCTCGCCGACGAAGGAGGAGTGGCCGAGGGTCTGCTCGCGGTGTTGCTGCTCTCGGGTGCGCTCATGCCTTGCGTGCTCGGCGATCTGGTCGTGATGTCTGAACTGTGGGCCGGAGTCTTGATTGCTCTATCGGCCGTTTGCCTTGGACTTGGACGACGCAACCTGGGCATCGTCGCTGGCGTTGCCGCCTTATTTTTGCGAGAGCTCTCCGCGCCCTATTGCCTGTTATGCGTCGTGCTCGCTTTGAGCGAACGCCGCTATCGGGAAATTGCGTATTGGTCGATTGGCCTGGCCGCTTATGCGGTTTACTTCGCGCTGCACGCCTGGCAAGTGCTCCCGCGAATCTCTCCAACCGACGTGGCTCATGCCGGCGGTTGGATTCGTTTCGGCGGGGCAGGTTTTCTGATTTCAACCGTGCAGATGAACGCATACTTGCTACTGCTGCCGCAGTGGGTCACGGCTATTTATCTGGGCTGCGTTCTCGCGGGCTGCACGCGTTGGTACACGCCTGGCGGCAAGCTAGTCGGATTCACGATCGTGGGATATGCAATCGCCTTCAGCCTGGCCGGAAACGATTTCAACCAGTATTGGGGATCGTTGATGGCGCCACTGTGCTGCCTGGCCGCCGCCCGAACACCGCGGGCTCTGCGAAAACTAGCGATCACGGCCGGCTTGTTTACGGAGAAACTCCCCGCGATTGCCGTTCAAAGCTGAACGAGTACGCGGCGCTAGCTTACGCTGCCGGCCTGGGCAACAACCATCTCGAGCAGCTCGGCCGATCGCTCCAGAGCCTGGTCGTACGCCGTGTCGCCAGCAATCTCGCCCTTGGCTCGATTCGTCTGTTGCAAACGATCGGCGCCCGGCTTCACGAGGTACATCGGTCGCCCGCGCACCTGGTCATAGATCCGAGCTACATACTCGCCGAGCATGCTGATGCCCAGGGCGTTGACGGCGCCAAAAAAGCTGGCGACCAGCACGTGCGAAGTCCAGCCCGGAATCGTCAAATCCGTAAACAGCCGGCAGAACAACGAAAACCCGGTGAGGCCAACGAACACGGCCAGGGCCGAGTAGCCGATGAGCGAAAAGATCGCCAAGGGAAAAGTCGAGAATGAGAAGATGGCAGTCTTCGCCAATCGCCACAGGCCACGGAGCGAGACGCGCGGCTGACCGTCGTAACGCGCGTTGCGCCGGACTTCGATTCCCTTTTGCTTGAAGCCAACCCAGGCACGCAGCCCTGGCAGATATCGATCGCGCTCTCCGAGGCGAACGATCTCGCGCACCACACGGGCATCCATCAAGCTGAAATTGCCGGCGTCGACCGGAATCGGTGTATCGGAAATTGCCGCAAGCGTGCGATGGAAGCCGGCAAACAGCATCCGCTTCCAAAGTCGCTCCCGGCGGCTGCTGCGGATCGCATAGACCACGTCGTAGCCGGCTCGCCAATGGACCAAGAACCGCGCAAGCGCCTCGGGCGAGTCTTGCATGTCGCTATCCATCAGCAACACGGCGTCACCCTGGGCCTGGGCCAAACCGGCTTGGACGGCGGCCTGGTGGCCAAAGTTGCGCGAAAGGTGAATGACGCGCACTTGAGGGTATTCGGCCGCCAGGTTGTCGAGCAGCTCGCCACTACCGTCGCTCGATCCGTCATCGACAAAGATGATCTCTTCGCGGGATCCGGTTTTTTGAATTGCAGCGTCCACGCGCCGGAACAACTCGACCAAAACGCCGACTTCGTTGTAGACCGGCAACACGGCGCTAATCAGAGTTTCGTGGCGGGGAGGGCGTGACATGTCAGACCTTGCTTTCGGGTCGATGTTTGCGGCAGCGGAACCAGAATGTGCACAACATCAAGCCTAGGCCACACGCCGAAACCAGGGTTCCCAACCGCAAGCTTAGCGGCCGAAATTCAAGAACCACCTGATGGTCGCCCGCTTCCAGCACGCACCCCAGAAAATCTCCGTTGACCCGCAAAACCGGCCGTTCCACTCCGTCCACGACCGCCCGCCAGCCAGAGTGGAAGCTTTCGGTTGTAACGAGCAGCTGGCGGGTTGCGGCACTAGTGTTCAGAGTGATGTGGCCAGGAATGTCGTGAGCCACGGCTACGTGACCAGGAACACCCGGCGCTAGATCAATCTGCTCGTTGACCACCGCGGCAGTCGACGGAATGGTGGCCGGCTCGCGCAGGTGGTCGGCCGAGACGGTCCGCGTTAGAAGTCGAGCCCGCTCGGCAGTGGGCGCGATCGCGGTCCATTGCGGGCCAGATTGATCGGAGTTCGCACTTGGCTGATACATCCAACTTACGCCGGCCAGTCGCAGCGCCGGAATCGTTTTGTAGTCGAGTCGCTTGGCGGGTTCCAGTCCGGCATAACCGTCGACTCGATCGAGTCCGGCCAACAGCATACGATCGCCGGTTCGCAAACCGCTCGGCGCGTCGGGCGCGACGATTCGTCCGCGCGAGTGATTTGGCGGCAGCGAGATATCACGGACAAACGCATGGAGATCGGCGGTGCGGCCATAGACCGAATAGGTCATCCCGTAGCAGGTCAAGTCCACGGCCGTAAAGAGCACGAGCGCGACGAGTGCTCCGCGGGCGCCGCGCTCGACGAGTGCGATCAACAAGGCGGCGGACCCGAACAGGAGCGGCCCACACCAGATCAGCTTCATATCGGCAACGTGAGCCGGCCAGGCGAGCGGCCCCACGATGGCGAGCCCAACGCTGACGAGAAATGCAATCACAAGGGGCCGATGGCCACGACGGTCGGTTGAGACTTCGTTAGTCTTGCTTGTTTGCAGCAGCAACGCGATTGCTATTGCCGCCCCAACGGCTATGCCGAATTGCACCAACACGATGGCTCGACAGGGGAAGCGGAACCGATCCACCAGTGGCAGGAAACTTTGCAGGCGATAGAGCTCGCCAAATTCACCGCATGCCAAGACGAATGCCAGTATGGAAAAAGTCACTGCTGCCTGCGCGAGCGGAGCGAAGCGGCCCCAGCTTCGACGGTGGGCCAACAGCCAGATGCACAGCATGCAGGGAACCGCGCCGGCGTAGAGCCCCAGCTCGTGCGTGTTTTGACCGACCACTCGAGTTTGCAATAAGTAAGGCGCGAGCAACTGAATCAAGTTCAACGGGTGCAGCGAGCCAGAATTGGCCAGTGCCGCGTCGCCGCTGCGCCGAACCGATTCGGCCAGTGCATCCATCGTGGGCAGCAGTTGCACCGCCCCGGCCAGGATTCCAAAACATTTCGCCATGAGCAACGCCGCGCACGTGCGCCAGTTTGCCCGTACCGTGATTGCCCGCCACGCGCCATACGACAATTCAGCGAGTAACGAAAACCAGACGTATTGCGGATATCCGAGCAGTAGTTGCGAGGCTGTCAGAATTCCCACCCCCAACTCGGCCCAGGCACGCTGTCGCGGATTGGTGCTGGTGAGTGAAATTTCAATGGCGAACAGTAGCCAAGGAATATGGGCGACGACCGCCACCGCGTTCGGATGAACGAAGTGCAGCAGATTGAAGCCGCAAAACGTGAACACCAGCGCGCCGAATAGCGCCGCCTCGCGCCGTTGTAGCCAACACCCGAGCAATGAGTACATGCCGGCGAACATCAGCGGATAGCTGGCAAGTAACTCGATGTCAAACGCCGCGCCCAGAGGCAGCCAGCGATAGAGGAGCAAATGCAGTGGATGATAAGCTCCCAGTTGCCCTTCGGCGGTCACGTAAAATCCACCATACAGTTCACTCATCCAGTCGAACGGCTCGCCCCGCTCGAGTTGTTGAGCATAGAAATTGCGCACGGGCAGATGAAATTCGCCCAGGTCGTCAGCCACGTAGACGCGCCCGAGAAAAAAAGGAGCAGCTAGCGCGGCAAAACACAACAGCGCAGCCAACACGATCCAGGCCGACAGATTTCGCTGTGCGGCGGGGCGTTCGATGGGTTCGACTTTAGTTAGGAAGACAGGCATGCGCGGAGTGAAGGGGAGCGGTGGGAAGTCGTGTGGCTAAGTAACGAGCGCGCCGGGCGCTCGCAATTCCTGCAAGTGCGGGTAGTCGATGATCGTGAATGGGCTAGTGACACTTTGCCAACGCTCGCCGCGCTGTTCGATACAGCGATCGTCAACGGGGCCAAGCCGGTTGCCGGCCAATTGCAAATAGCCGATCCGGGCCGGATCAAAACCCATGATCCGCCCCAGCGTCGCATCCACGGCGGTTGAGTTCGTGCCAATGACCAGCAAGCCCATCGGCTTGGCGCTGCCGAGGATCGGACCGTCACCTTCCATGGCCAGAATGCCATCGACGATCGCGATGGCCTTGGGCAGCGACGCGTTGATGTCATAAATAGTTTGCGGAATGCCGGCATAGTGCAGTACGTTTTTGGGCCAGCCGTACTTGATGCCGGGAAGAACCCCGTAGAGGTTCTTCAGCGCGCCCGTATATCCGACCCAGTGGTGTGTCTTCATCTTTGGCATCGAGACGATCAGATCGGCTTCGATGACTTGTTGAGGAAAATAGAGCCCCTTTAGTTTGCTCTTTCGGCCCGCATTCTTCAGCCAGCCCACTTCGCTATAATTCAAATCGTCAAACGCGAGTTGGCTAGCGTCGAGCGCCTCCTGCACGCCTGATTCATCGAGCGCCATTTCGGTATCGCGGACGTGGCCGGGTCCTTCGCCAACCGTCACAAGGGCTCCCCATCTGCGAAACACCTCGGCCGCCGCGACGATCACCGCAGGGTTTGTTGTCATCTGCGGACTGCGGCGCGACGGCTCGACGAGGTTCGGTTTGAGCAAGACTCTTTTGCCTCGCAATCCAGCCGGATCCAGACCCGTTGCGATTAGCCCGTCGCGGATGGTTTGCTCGAGCGGCCCATCGTAGCGCTGATTACGCGCCACGAAAACCGGCGCGGTCATTTGCATCGCGCGGCGAATGAGCGGGAGCGTTAACAGGCCGGCCATCGTAGCCCCTGCGCCAATCAACCAGGTACGCCGGTTGACGTGGTGCGTGTCGCCGCTCGGCTGTGGGGGAATTGGATTCGTCATTTCACACTGCCTCCAACGCTGGGAGGAATGAGGGGGCAGGAAGTTCCCAACGAAGCCAAGGCCAGCAACGACAGTTTGTAACTAGACGCGTCGCGCGCGAGCGTGCGCGCGGTGGCAGCGGCCAGCCAATCGTCGGCCCCCTCGGGCAGGCGATTCTGTGCCGCCAGTCCCAAAAGTCCGTAACACAGCGAGACCGTCGCGGTTCTAGCCGATAGCTCGCGGAGCAGATAGTCGGCGGAACGCCCTGTACGCCCATTGGCGTCGAATACGCCCGCCAGCGCCAGTAAACACAAGCCGGTTGGCTCCAAGTGCGGCAGCAACTGTTGACCAAACACGATCGTATTGCCGTAATTGCAACCTCCGGTCACTAACTGCCGATCTTGCAACAATTCGACGGCCTGGAGAGCCCGCGGGTGATCGCCGTGGCCTGTGAGCCGAAGTGCTAGCGCATTCATCGCCGTCGGCTCCAGCCAGGCGTGAGTTCCCTCGACCCAGGGCCAGCCCAAGATCGACGTGTCGTGACCCTGGGGATTGACGGCTTCCATCGTTTCGCCTTGCGTGTGCAAGGCCCACTGCACGGCGCGGTCGATGGCCAGTGCAAACTTGGGGTCGGCGATCGGACTGCGTTGGGCGGCTTGCCAGGCCATCATCGCCCAGCCGGTCGGCCAGCCCGGTGTGGATTGCGCGGCGCTGATACCAATATTGCCCTCGGCTGTTTGCAAGCCCGCCAACCAATGGAGCAGGGGGAGCGCGGCCGTTTCTCGACGATGAGCCAGGAGTGCCAGCGCGGTCAGTGCCGCTGGCTCAGTGGCCATTTGAGAACCTTGGTGATAGCCGCAAGTTTCGGCGGTCGCCAACTGTACGAGCACATCGTCCAAAAGGACCATACAAGCCTTTCAATCGTCGTGAGCGTTGCAGGTGGGCGCGCTGGCAGATCTTGTATGCGGAAAGGTGTAAGCCTTGCTCCATAATAATAGCTCTCAAAATACCTTGTACCGCTTGAATCGGGTAGGAAATCTATTCTGGACGGACGGTTTGGGGCCTATGTTTTCATCGACCCGCCCTCGATCACTCGATTCCCGCCCCCCGAGCTTTCCGTGAAGACGCTTGCGCCCTCCTTCCCAGCTCCCGCAGTCCCCTTGCGCCGGCTTCCGTCTTCGCCCTGGCAGTTGTTTGCAATCATCAATTGTCTGGCCCTTTTGATCGTGGCGGTGTTGTTGCGTGCTTTGGACTTAGGCAACATCCCCGGAATCAACGGAGACGAAGCGTGGTCCGGCGTTCAAGCGTTGCGGATTTTGAAGGGCGAAACGTTCGACTGGCGCACGCCGACTGGAAACCCGATCAACTTTTTTTTCATGCTGCCACTAATTGGGCTGCACGCGGCGTTGCCGGCGTCTTTCGCGCTGCTCCGCGTCGTGCCGTTGGTTAGCGGCTTGCTGGCGCTGGCGGCGAATTATTTCCTTTGCCGAAGAGCGTTCGACACTCGTACAGCGCTTGTTTCTACCTTGTTCTTGGCGCTAGCGCCGATCGACATCGCCTATAGCCGCTTTGCTTGGGATGCCAGCCAAAGCCTGCTGGCGACGGTTTTGGTTCTGTATCCGGCCATTATTCATAGTCGTCACTCGACCAGCGGATCGCCATCCACGCTGTCGATGGCCGCGCTGACCGCCGCGATCATCGTTCCTCCGACGAACGTGTTTGCAGCGCCTTTATTAATTGTGCCCGTGATTTATCAGCAGCGAGCTCGAATTGTTCGCAGATTGCGCCGAACCGCGATTCCAGCCAAAACGTGGACACTCGTGGCCCTGGCGGGCGGCACCTCGATGGTCACACTGTGCTGCTGGCAGTGGCTCAAGTGGGGTGCTGCACGTTTGCACGGGCCCACGGAACTGGCACGATTCGCGCTGGATTATCTGCGGCTGTATTCCGGCACCACGGTGTACGAGTTTATTTCAGGCGCTGGCGGGGGCACGACGGACGCCTGGTCCTTGCTTTGCGCACCATTGGTATGCGACTCGATGTTTGGGTTGTTCGTTGTTTGGAGCCTGTGGGGCACTTACTGCCGAGTGTCTGGCCAATCGACGCCCGAGGACAAAGCGCTAGTCATGAGTTGGCTGACGATGCTTGCGGCATTCTTTGTGATTGCGGGACCTGGCTCTATCGAGCCGCACTTCGAACGATATGGAATCTGTCTAATTGTGCCAGGAGCTTTGCTGCTTTCTCGCGGCGTCGTCTGGTGGCTCGAACAGAAATCGCCGCACGGCCATCGCACTGTCATTGCGTTGGTGCTATTCGCCTGGTTTTGGCCGGCTAGCTTCTACGCTGGATATTCCGGTTTTTTCCAGCGGACCGGCGGACGATCGCATTTCACCTTTCGCACGGCCGCCATCGAACCGAAGTTAAGCGCGTTTCGCTACGTGCTCGGGCACCGCTCCGCGGCTACTCCGACGCGAATTGTTTGTCACGAGTGGTGGAACTACTGGCCGCTCGAGTACTTGGCCCTGGCCGATGGAAACATCGAGGTTCTGATGTGGGACCAGTGGCAGGAGCAGGCCAAATCAGGAGCAGGGACGGAGCACGAGAATACCTGGTTTGTCGAGTTTTCTGGAAGTGCGGGCGAGGCCGACGCACTTGCAAACTGTCGCGCCACCGGCCTAATCGTTGAGCGGGAAATGATTTGCGATTATGCGGGTCAGGGCATCTTATCGGTGATCGGGCCGACGGAAAAACTTTCCCAGAATTATTAAAGATCGCAATTTGACTTCAGCCAGAGCTGACATAGGTATTAAGTAGGAAGCAACGACGTGAGAACGTCAAACACTTCCAGGTGTCCTTCGGGGCACCGGCACGTAAGCCCACTTCTGTTTCCGGTTTCCCGGTGAAAAATCAATCGCCGGTCGGCAGCAGAAGAAACTTGCGTGTGAGGCCTGCGCCTCTTCGTCCTCGAGAAATGCAAACCGGTCGCAAGGCCGGGGAGCAAAACCGTGGGCCGTCGCGGGGTGACCCAAAACGGATACCTGGTTGCCGAGGGGATGATTGAATGCCGGTTGCGTCGCTTTTGCGCACAACAGGCGGCAATCGTTCGTTTGGTTGCAAAGCCGCACGCGAGTGCGGTGGAGCAACCGGGGCGGGTCGAGAAATCGGCCAGTTCCGGCGGCGAAACACTCGTAAGGGGAGGCAAGTTGTTTTTGATTTCGGGGTTTTGGAAGCTGCAAGGCAGGCGAGTGCTGGTCTAACACACTAACACCGCAGTCGACCAAACCCCATTGACATCTACAACCGATCCGCGATGCCATGTAGCTAGCGGCGGTTGCATTAAACCGGAGGATTCCATGAAGAACTTAGCCAAGAAGATGCAACGTTTCCTCACGTCGGAAGATGGCCCCACCGCAGTCGAGTACGCCGTGATGCTGTCGCTGATTATTATCGTGTGCTTGGCGGCCGTCCAAGCGATTGGAACGAACGCCAAAGCGACGTTCCAGAACGTGGCCAATTCGATTGCCAGCTAAACAGTTACGCGTAAGCGTGCAAGCAAGCCTGGTTTCCAGGTTGGCTTGCCAAGGAAACATCGGATTTTGCCCCTCGGCGTACAAATCGTACGTCGAGGGGTTTTTTGCGTTTGCAGTCCAGCTCGACCGGAAGATTCGGCGCAGGCGGCTTCTTTTTCCGCCGCTGCGATCGCGCCGATCAACCGCGTGCTAGGCTTCTCATAGCGAGCCCTTCAAAGGTGCCAACTAACTTTTCGGTTTCGGACCGGAACTGAGAGATTGCCATGTATCCAGTACTACCCATCGAATCCATGGTCGGTTCGATCCAGTTCATGTGCTATTTCTTCACTGGTTTGGTGGCGGCCTTGAGCATGATGCTCACAAGGCGCTAATCCGGCCAGCTCCACCACTGCTTTCAAACTTTCCAAGGGTATAAGGATGATTGACTCGGCATTATTCGGCGGCGCACTAAACGACAATTGGCCGGCCTGGTTGGTGACGATCACACTCGTCGTGGCCGCGGTCATCGACGGGTACAAGCTAAAAGTGCCCAATTGGATCACGTTTCCAATGATCTTGAGTGGATGGGCAATGAGCACGATGTCGTTTGGCTGGGAAGGACTTGGCTGGAGCCTGGTGGGGACCTTGGTCGGTTTGGCCCTGCTACTGCCCTTGTACGCCATTGGGGGGATGGGTGCCGGCGACGTCAAACTTCTGGCCGGCGTTGGCGCCTGGGTCGGAGGCTCAATCACACTCTACGCGTTTTGTGTCTCGGCAATCATTGGCGGAGTGATCGCCTTGCTGATGATTTTGTATCGCCGCGCTTGGCACCAGCACTACCACCAATTCTGGACGATTTGGAACGAGATCACGACGGTCCGCGACGCGGAAAAACTGTCGACGATCGCAGCCGAGCGGAAGAGCTCGATGCTGCTGTTGCCCTACGGAATTCCGATCGCCATCGGCACGATCGCCTACTTTGCCTATACCGGAATGTTGATATAAGCGTTACGAACGTCCCGGCTCTGGGACAAAACGGGGAGCCCCCAGAGGACTCGGACAGACGGCGCTCGGAAGAAGATGTGCCGGTCGTGCCGTGAAAGCCGCCGACCTCTTCAGGTGCAATTACGCCCTTCAATGGGAAACTACGCCTCCGCCTTGAATCGATGCGTGGCGGCCCCAACTGGCAGTCCCAATAAGCTGATAAGCCGATTCCGGCGCAGCGCAATTCTGTATTTCTGATGAGCCGGAATCCGCTTGTGCGGCCATTCATTTCTATTCCTTTTTTATCAAGTTTGCTGCCCAGTTACGCCAATCTTTCTAGATGAATCGATCAGGCCGTCCGGCGATTCGTACGAGATCGCGCGGCCATGTCGAATGGGACTGGAACTCCCAGGGAGAAGTCAATGCGCCCGAAATCGATCGTGCTTGTGTTATTGGCCGTAGGCTGCGGCTTGGTGGCTTCGATTGGCGTCAGCCAGTTTCTCGAGGCCCGCGGCAAGCCCGCCGATCAGGGCGACAAGCAGGCGGTGTTTGTTGCGTTGACGGACATTGCTCCTAACGAAGAGTTCACCGCACAAAACATCAAGCTGGAAGAATGGCCCAAGAACATTGTGCCAGCGGGCGCTTTGACCAAGATCGAAGAAGTCGAAGGCAAACGGTCGCGGATGAAGCTGTACGTCGGAGAGCCAATTCTGGCCAGCAAGCTGGTCGGCGAAGGTGAGGCGACCGGCGCAGCGAAAGACATCCCGGCGGGATTTCGCGTAACCCACGTGAAGGTCGACTCCGTCACCGGCAGCAGCAATTTGATTTTGCCTGGCGATCGTGTCGACGTTTTGGTGTTTCGCAACACCAATAGCGACCTGAATGCCACGGCTGCGAGAATCGTTTTGCAGGACATCAAAGTGTTTGCCGTCGACACCCACACGGAGACGGAATACGCGCAGAGCAAGGCCGATCAAAATGAGGCGATGACCGCGAAATCGATTGCTCTATTGGTGACCCCTGAACAATCCCTGATCTTGCACACAGCTCAGGAGATCAGCGGATCCTTGCGGCTCGTGCTCCGCAACCCAACAGACGAGGCCCACGTGAACGCCGCCGCGGTTTCGATCGGAGATATTTTTGGTCCCGAGATCCGCTCCAACCGGAGATCCGAAAAAGGAACTGAAAAAGAAAAGGGCGACATCACGGCTTGGTTGACGCAACAAAAAGAGCAAGATGGCGGTCAGGGATCACAACCCCCGTCCCCGCCGCTGCCGGCCCGGCGAAAAATGATCGTGATGCTCGGATCCGAGATCTCGGAAGTTGAATTTCCTGGAGACGGACAGTTGCCCACCCAGCCCGTGAAGACCGGGTCGACGAATTCCGCGACCCAATCGGGAGTATCACAACTGCCGGGCAACAGTCAGCCGGGCGACATGCCGCTCCAATCGCCCCCAGACGAACAAACGGGAACGACTGACCAGTACTAAGAGGAACTTTTGACCGGCGCCTTACCCTGGCGTCTTACATTACCAACTTGGCTCGATCGTGAAGTGGGACGCCGCCCCTTTTTACACAAGCCTTCAGGCACGCTGGAAATACAAGGATGTATAGGATGGTTGAAAATCGAAGTGGGTATTTGCCTGGCCTTCGTCTGGTAGTTGCCAACCTGGTCTTGCTATCGGCTCTGCCGGCAATGGCGCAGCAGGCTAGTGGCCCTCAGCCGGTCGTGCAGAAGATTGATGCTTCGAACACGAAGGTCGAGATGACGGTGACCACGAGCCGCATCTTGACCATGGACCAGGCCATCCCCAAGGCTCAAGTCGCCAACCCCGACTTGCTCGATTTCACCGTGCTTTCCGAGAATCAGGTGCAAATCCACGCTAAGAAGCCGGGCATCACTTCGGTCAATTTGTGGGACAGCAAAGACGAAATACACACGGTTGACGTCATCATTGCCGGCGACGTGCGCGAACTCGATAAGCTGCTGAAACTCCAATTCCCTACCGCGTCCGTCAAACTGTTTCCCAATTCGGCCTCAACGCTGATTCTATTTGGCTACGTCGACCGGCCCGACTCTGTGAACCGCATCATGCGGATCGCCGAGGATTACTACCCCAAGGTCATCAACAACATGGTCGTGGGCGGTTCGCAGCAAGTACTGTTGCACGTCAAAGTCATGCAGATCTCGCGCACCAAGTTGCGAAACCTGGGTGTCGATCTGTTTGGTTTCTCGGGGCAGAATTACGGCGGCTCCGTGGTCTCGGGGTTGATTACCAAGGCCAATCCAACGACCAGCTTGCTACGCGGAGTTGGTAGCTTCACGACCAACAGCGCCGAAACATTGCAAATGGGCTTGCTCACCAGCGGCAATGGGGCCATCGCGATGATCGAGGCACTGAAGCAGGACGATATCCTCAAAGTGCTCTCCGAACCCACCTTGACGACCGTCAGCGGACGGCCGGCAAGTTGCAACGTCGGCGGTGAAGTCGCTTACCCACAACCGACGGGCTTTGGAAACATTTCGGTGGCATTCCGCCCGTTCGGCACCCAGATCGACTTCGTGCCCATCGTGCTCGGCAATGGCAGCGTCCGTTTGGAAGTTCGCCCGCGCGTCAGCGAAGTCGACTACACGCTAGGCACGACCATCAACGGAACCGCCGTGCCTGGGTTTAGGGTGCGCGAAGCCGATACGGGCGTGGAACTGCAATTCGGCCAGACCTTGGCGATCGCCGGGCTGCTCTCCCAGTCGACGGAAGCGCAAGTCAAAGGCGTCCCGTACCTGATGGACGTACCCTATGTTGGCGCCGCGTTCCGTCGCACGCACAACAAGGTCAATGAAGTCGAACTACTCATCATGGTCCGTCCCGAGCTGGTCGAGGCCCTCGATCCCGACCAGGTACCACCGTGCGGACCCGGCATGACGACGCTCAGCCCCACCGATTGCGATCTGTATTTCAAAGGCTATCGCGAAGTTCCCGTCAGGGGGCCAAGCATGATGGGCCCCGGACCCGACGGTTCAGGCCCAGTGATCGAGCAGGATGGGCAACCCGCGCCGGCAGTCGAAGAAATGCCGAGTGCCAAAGCGCCGACACCGGCAACTCGCAGCACGGTTGCAGTGAGCCCGGTTGCAGTCAGCCAGGCTCCTCAACAACCGCGTATGGCCGCCACAAGCTCTCGCCGCCTGCCTACTCCGGCATCTGCGACGAGTCCGGCACGTGACGACCGGAATAACCCGGCAAATCCTCAGGGAGCAAAAGCTCGTTCTCAAGCAAATTCCAATTCCGAGCCACCGGGGTTCCTCGGACCTCGCGGTTATGACCTAAGAAACTAAGAGCGACCGAGCGAGGCTTGGTTTGTTGCATGGTCGGCGTTGAGCCGAACGCCTCGAATAGGTCGGTTTTGGCAAGACTTAGGTCAGTGATTCGCTTATGAGTAACGTGCTGCGGTTAGCTATCGTGGATCCGGTCGATGCCTCGCGCGACGCGCTGAAAGCGACGCTGCTCGGCATGGATCTGGTGTGGCTCGAAGCGGAATGTTCGCGATACGAGTTTTTCAGCGACGTGGTGGCTCAGACGCACCCCGACATCGGGATCGTGTCGTTGAATCACAATCCGGAAAAAGCCTTGCAACTCGTTGCTCAGTTGCATGAGGTTTCGCCCGAGTGCAGCATCATCGTTATCAGCTCGTCGACCGAAGGAAGTTTGATCCTGCGCGCAATGCGTTCGGGCGTCAAGGAGTTCTTGCCACAGCCTGTGCGTATCGAAGACCTGGTTGCGGCCTTGGATCGCATCGGCAATCAACGCTTCGGTCGAGGCGACAGCAAGAACCGCAGCAGCGCCGTGATTGCCGTGGCCGGAGCCACCGGCGGCGTGGGCGCCACGAGCCTGGCAGTCAATTTGGGTTGCGTGCTGGCGGCGGATCCGGCCAACACCGTGGCGCTCGTGGACATCGACCTGTGCTTGGGCGACGCCGACGTGTTTTTGGACACGATTCCGGACTATACCTTGCTCGACGTCGCACAGAACGTCACGCGTCTCGACTTCACGTTGCTGAAGCGATCGCTCACCAAACACGCCTCCGGATTGTACTTGCTGCCCCGGCCCGTGCAGCTCGAGGATATGGCGCTGATTACGCCCGACGATATGCGACGCGTGATCGGTTTGCTCAAAGCCACGTTCACGCATCTGATCATCGATTGCTCGAAGAGTTACAACGCGATCGACATGGTAGCTCTGGAAATGGCCAACCACGTGTTGTTGGTTACGCAACTGGATTTGCCATGTCTGCGAAACATCGTTCGACTGATGATGTCTTTCAGCCAGATGGAATCCATCAAGGACAAGGTCAAGATTGTGGTCAACCGTGTCGGACTCGACAACCACATCGGGCTGAAAAAAGCTCAAGAGACGATCGGTCGAGAGATCTTCTGGCAGTTGCCAAACGATTATCGGGTCATGGTCGAGGTGCGCAACAACGGCGTTCCACTGATCGAGCAAGCTCCCAAGGCTGCGATCACGCAGTCGATCATTTCGCTAGCCGATGCGTTGTGCGGCAACGGTGAGGTGCGCGCCGAAGGGGCCGACGCTGGCAACAAAACTAGCGCGGTCAACAAGCTCTTGAATCTTTGGCCCGGTCGGGCTCGCGCGGCCAGCGGCAAGTAAGCTTGCCAGCCGGTGCTTCCGAATTTTCGCCAGTGTCGGCCGCGCAACCGGCATTTCCCGCACGGGCCTCCCGGTTCGCCTCCCGCCCAGCACCACTAGCACGGTTGCCACCTGTTTCGATCAAGGAATCTGGGCGAACCGTGAGCTATGTTTCTTGGAGTGGCACCCTGGAGGATTCGCAAGATTTGACGTGCCCAAGACCACCCGCGTCCCAACCCGACTGCCCACCCTGCAATCCGCCCGCACCTTTGTGAAGACAAGCCAAGTTGAATCAGGGACGAACGCCTGCCCCCAACATACTCAGGACAGATCATGAAGCCTCCCACGCTGAGAACCTCGGAAGAATCGAAATCGGTCGAATTCGAGAACCTGAAACGGCGCATCCACGGTAAGCTGGTCGACAAGCTTGACTTGAACCGAGTTGGTGAGCTGGAAGGCGATGTCTTACGTCGAGAAATCCGCCTGGTCGTCGAGCATTTGTGCGACACCGAAGACACGCTGTTGAATCGGACCGAACGCGAGCGGTTGGTCGAAGAGGTGCTCGACGAAACGTTTGGTCTCGGGCCGCTCGAACTATTGCTCAAGGATCCCACGATCAGCGATATCTTGATCAATGGTCCCAAGAATATCTATGTCGAGCGTCGCGGCAAGATGGAAAAGACCGCGGTCGTCTTCCGCGACAACAATCACTTGATGCAGATCATCGATCGGATCGTCTCGAAAGTCGGACGACGCGTTGACGAAGTCTGCCCGATGGTGGATGCCCGGCTGCAAGACGGCTCGCGTGTGAATGCGATCATCCCGCCGTTGGCGTTGGATGGAGCGTGTGTGTCCATTCGCCGTTTCGGCGCCAATCCTCTCAAGCTGGAAGATCTGCTCAACTACAAAGCCTTTACACCCGAGATGGTCATGCTCCTCGAAGGGGCCATCAAGGCGCGGTTGAACATCGTGATCGCGGGTGGTACGGGCTCGGGAAAAACGACGCTGCTCAACACGCTGTCTAGTTTCATCTCCAATTCGGACCGGATCGTCACGATCGAAGATGCGGCCGAGTTGCAGCTCCAGCAGGACCATGTGGTCCGCCTGGAAACGCGCCCCGCCAACATCGAGGGCAAGGGTGCCATCACGGCTACCGACCTGGTCCGCAATGCTTTGCGTATGCGGCCGGAACGAATCATCATCGGCGAGTGCCGCGGAGCGGAAACGTTGGACATGCTACAGGCCATGAATACTGGCCACGAAGGGTCGTTGACCACGATCCACGCCAATACGCCGCGCGATGCGGTGGCCCGTATGGAAACCATGATTACGATGGCGGGTTTCGATCTTCCTCTCAAGGCGCTGCGCCAGCAGATTGCCAGCGCGGTCGATCTTGTGGTCCAAGCCAACCGCCTGCAGGGCGGGCCACGCAAGATCACACACATCACGGAAATCTTGGGTATGGAGCAGGACACGATCGTGATGCAGGACATTTACCACTACACCAAAGAAGGCGTCGATGAAAATGGTCGCGCCTTCGGTCGTTTCGAAGCGACGGGTGTGCGCCCCAATTTCATGGACCGGCTCGAGGCAGCTGGCGTGCGATTGCCGTCCAGCGCATTCCGTCAGCGGGTCATGCTCGAGGACTAAACAGCTCCAGGTATTTTTGAAATAACTAACACTTTGGCGAGTAGCGCCGTATGGCTTCCTTGATTATAACCGTGGCAGTGTTCGTCTGTGTGGTTGCGTTGGTCGCGGCCATCGGCTCGATGTTTCGCGATTCGGCAGAGACTGGCGTCGAAGACCGGCTCGACATGCTCACCGGCTCGAGCACCGGCAAACAGGCCAAAGAGGCCCTGCTCAAAGGAAGCGTGCTGGCACACCCACTGGAAGGCAGCCAACACCTGATCTGGGCCTATTTGGCCAGTTGGGGCAACCTGACGCTCCTGTTCGAGCAAGCCGATACTTCACTCACGGCGCCTCAGTTCTTTGGCATTTCGGGCATCATGGCAGTCGTCGGCATGTTTGTGCCCGTGATCGCCGGAATGCATCCCAGTATCGTGTTGCCAATGGGAATCATGCTGGCGTTCCTGCCGATGGCCTGGCTTATGCTGCGACGTCGCGGACGCTTTCGGAAATTCGCCAGGCAGCTTCCCGAGGCCTTGGAACTGATTTCTCGTGCCCTGCGCGCGGGACATAGTCTGGCTTCGGGCTTGAGCCTGGTGGCCGACGAAATGAGAGACCCGATTGCCAAGGAATTTCGCCGCGTGTTCGAGGAAACCAACCTCGGTATCGCGTTGGATCAAGCGCTCGACAACTTGACGGATCGCATGCCGAACATGGATTTGCGATTCTTTTCGACCGCGATCATCCTGCAACGTCAAACCGGTGGTGACCTCGCGGAAATTCTCGACAAGATCGGCTACTTGGTTCGGGAGCGTTTCAAGATTTGGGGGCAAGTGCAAGCGTTGACCGGCGAAGGGCGACTTTCGGGGATCGTGCTGCTGGCCCTGCCTCCCGTGTTGTTTATGGCTGTTTACTACTTGAATCCCGAGTATGTCATGCCGCTGTTTACCGATCCTATGGGCCGACAAATGTTGGCAGGTGCGATCGTGATGCAGTTGCTCGGTGCGATCGTGATTAAAAAGATCATCAGTATCAAGGTTTAATGCGATGTTGTTTGCGGCACTAATTCCACTGATCAAACTCGTTCCCTTCGCCGTCTTCATCGCGTTTGCCGTGCTCGCATGGCTCCTTTTGGAGTCGTTCGGGTCACGCAAGCCTCGTGCGGAGGAGCGCCTGGACGAATTGAAGAATCCGTCTACCCGGCGCCGCAATGGCGAAGAATCACCCGTGAAGAAATCCGCGACGATGACCCGGGTGCTTTCCAAGGCATCGCCGATGGCCAAACCGCTACAGCCGAAGACCGCCGCGGAAGCCGGAAGACTGAAAACGCGCTTGAGTGAAGCCGGGATGCGATCGGAAGCGGCGGTTGGCGTTTTCTTGGGTTTGAAACTAATCGGTTTGATCATCGGCCTGTCGTGCAGTGGTGCCACGACGCTTCTGACGTCAGGTTTTACTCAGGTGACCCTGGTCTATACGGTATTGGCCAGCGCCGGAATGTTTTACCTGCCTGACGCCATTGTCTGGCTGATTGCCCGGCATCGTAAGGAGGCAATTTTCCTAGGGTTGCCTGATGTGCTCGATCTGCTCGTGGTCTGCGTCGAGGCCGGCTTGGGTTTGGATCAGGGCATGCGAAAGGTCAGCGAAGAAATGAAGAAGTCGGCTCGCATCGTGGCCGAGGAATTTACGCTCTGCAACTTTCAACTACAAATGGGTCGAGCCCGCACCGAAGTTCTGCAAGATCTCGGCGCGCGAACGGGAGTGGACGACTTGCGGAGTTTGGCTGCCATTTTGATCCAGGCCGACAAGTTTGGCTCCAGCATCGCCCAGGCATTGCGGGTTCAGAGCGATTCGATGCGCATGCGACGGCATCAACTGGCCGAAGAAAAGGCTGCCAAGACCGCGGTAAAGCTCATATTTCCGCTGGTCATTTTCATTTTCCCGGCAATCTTCGTCGTCCTCGTCGGACCGGCGGCCATTACGATCGTGAACGAGATGTTCCCGATGATGAGCGGCAGTAAATAAGGTAGTCTCGGTAAAATTGGACGACCTGGTGTCTGCGGCCACAGTTCCCTGCCGCCCGCCGTCGATAAACAGCAGTGAGGTGCCGCCAGCGGAATTCCCGCTTTTGTGCGGCGCTTGGGTCATGCCCTTACATCGGAGGGAGCTGATGTTTCGCTGCGGCTTCGCGGTTGCCATCGTTTGGACGTTGATGTTCTCGGCCGCTCCGGC
>JAYVCO010000231.1:0-14377 GCA_043749935.1 Planctomycetia bacterium | reverse complement strand
CAGCAAATTTCCGCTAACTTCCGCGCGACGGCAACTCGGGCGATCTTGGCGCTAGAGCGTTTTCGTACTCGGGCGTAAAAGTTCGCAAGGCCGACGTCTCGACGGACAATTTTCATCGCCGCCTCGACGAGCACATGCCGTAGCCAAGGCGATCCCTGCCTGGTGATATGGCCGGAGTAGTTATGACTTCCAGATTGGTCAATTCGGGATGTCAGACCCGTGTAAACGCCGACCTGCTTCGCACGCCGAAAGCGGCGCGCGTCTCCGAATTCTGAGACAACCACCATCGCCGTAAAGAGTCCGACTCCGTAGAGCACTAAGAGCGACTCGACCTGGGGAAACTGGGGACGTAGAGATTGTAATCTGGCGTCGACCGCGGCCAACTCATCGCCGAAGTGAACCAGTCGCTTAAGCAGTTCGTCACGGATGGAATTGTCGATCGCGCCGAAGTCCAGACGGCTAAACCAGTAAATCCCGCGTGGCCCAAAAGGACACTTGTAGGGTGCCTTGAGATTGTGGCGGGCCAGCAGCCAGCGCAGGTAGTTTTTCGTCTGAGTTTGCTGCTGCGTGAGCCTCGTCCGCTGCCGCGTCACTTCACGAAGCATTTGAAACTCCTCGCTGGGGATATATGCCAAAGGAATCTGATTGATACGCAAGAGCTGGGCCAGCAGTTGGGCATCGAGCCGATCGGTCTTGCTGCGGCGCTGAATCATGGCACGCAACCGTAAGGGATGGGCCAGCAGAATCGTGCCCAGCGGTGAGAGTAAATGAAACAGCCAGCGATAACAGCTCGTCGCCTCGATCACCGCGCGAAACGGTCGTAGCTGCTCGAAAGCTGCCGCAATCTCGGTGACCTCCGAACAGGAGATCCGGACGGGTGGACGTACTTCGCCAATGTCATTGACTGCGGCGAAGACAATCGTTTCTCGGTGTAGGTCGATGCCGATGTGCCACATGATTCGTCTCCTTGGCTGAGGGATAAGCGAAACAATTCACATATCGTATCGCGCCACTCGGAGGACTCACCGGCGGTTATGGTACTCATATTAAACGAGCCCACTTAGCACCTGATTACTCGGTCGTTACGTTCGCATAGCGAGCGACTGATCGCAAATCTGCGCCTAACGGCTATCGATCTTGTCTAGTTGATTGGCTGCTCCGGTCAACGCAGTGCCTTTTTCTTGCATGCCTTGCATCACCGCGAGCGCCTGCATCAATTCGATTTGTTTCGCTCCGTCAAGTCACGGGGCGGTTGTGTTCTCCACACGACCGCCCCACAAGGGCGGTCTCTTTCCCAAATGAGGTCGTCCTTATGATCGCGATTGCCAAGAAGTCACATCGAGCCCTAGAGCCACAAGCGAACAAGCGGTTTCTGGAATTCGTGCCAGCTATTGAAAACTATGCTCGACGAGCATTCGGGAACCTACGTCCGCAAGACCTTGAAGAAGCCTTATGCGACGTGATTGCGCATGCGTTCTGCGCCTTTCGACGGTTGGCCGAACTTGGAAAGCAGGACGTCGCCTATGCGAGTCCGCTGGCCCGGTTCGCCGTGGCCCGCTTTCGAGCCGGTCGGCGCGTCGGCAGAAAGCTCGGCTCCTCCGATATTTATTCGTGGATAGCCCAACGTCGTCGAGGTTTTTGTCTAAAGAGCCTGGAACCGACCAGCGGTACTTCCGTCACTTGGGCCGAAATCCTTGCCGACAATAGACTGACGCCGATTCCCGACCAAGTTGCATTTCGGTTGGACTTTGCCGCCTGGCTAGCAGCTCAAGAACGGCGCAGCAGAAAACTTGTTGCGCTTTTGGCACTGGGTAATACGCCCAGCGAGGCGGCCCAAAAGTTTTGCATTTCTAAACCCCGCGTCAGTCAGCTACGGAATGAGTTGGAGGCTAGTTGGCGGGAGTTCCAAGGCGAAGACTCTTAAGACGAGTTACATCACCGTGAGGAAACAGGAGGCAAACACCTATCCGCAGCCACAATTCGCCGTCGCGGCTGCGGAGCGCCCCGATCTTGCCAGCGTTGCCCTGAGCGGTTAAACGGTTTGAGAACGCGGGCAAGTCGCGTTCGCACGATGCACAGACAGCAGTGGCGTCGGTCTGCTGACTGTGATCGACAAACAACCATGCAACTCGCACGGTCGGGTGTCCTTCCGCCTGGTGTCGACCCGCGAGGGCTGACACCAGGCGTTTTCCTACCTGTCCAACGTAGATCGGTTTTAGAGACCCATTAGAGGTCCATCAAATAATTCCAGGAGTGAAAGCTATCGATTATGGAAGTCGCCAAGACACACCAAAATTACGCCAAAGACCCACAGCTACGGGACGAAGAGGATTCTATGGAGGCCGACCTTGACCATTTGGTCGAGAACTTCTTCGACCTAGTCGCTCGATTAATTGCGATGGAGCATTTGCGGCGGCCTTTGCCAGCTCCGACGGAGTCCCCAACCGGGGCGCGTCAAATTGCGGCACGCAGCTGAAACCCTTTTTTGTGCCTAACTTGCCCCCAGCTTGACGTCCAAGAAACAAAAGTGTAAAACCTTTTATATGGAATTAAAGCTTTCCGACATAGTCTCGATAGCCAGGCTGAATTTGTGGACAGCTCAACATATTCTCAAGCACGCCGAGTACCTGCAGGGTATGCCGGAGTCGGGATCGCAGGGGCTTCACCGACGCTTCACGCTGGATCAAGCGACCCGCTTGTCGATTTGTACGCTGCTGGTGATGTGGGGTATCCCGTTGAAGCAAGCCGGTGCGGCGGTTGACTTTTGCGAAAAGGAAGTGCGCACCAATCCAAAATCCGTAGCGAAGCCCCTTCTTCTCGGAAAATTTGGCAAACTAGGAGTCGGCCATATTACTGAGATTTTGATCATCGACCGCGAATACCTGACACTCCGTCGCGATGCCATCAAAATGCCGCAGGGAGATCGAATGGCCTATTCAATCATTCAAGAATGCGTCGTAACTCTGCCGCCACGATTTCCGTTGACTACCCTGTCCATAGACCTGAATGCGCTCAGGCTCGCAATGTACCCCCCGAGTTTATGAAACGTAGTTTTTTTTCGACTCACAAAAGTGTTAACACTTTTATAGGTGCTCTCATGGACGACGCCAAGGTCAACGCCATCGTGGCAAGCTATGCAGACAAATTCTCGCGATTGATTCTCGCCGAGGAGGCGGCAGCTATAGCGGGAATTCCAGTCAAAACAATTCATGACTGGTCCAGCAGAGGTCTGTTCGATGGCTTCAAATTCAAAATGGGTCGCCGGATTCGCCTCGACCGCGACGCGTTTGTGCGTTTCCTCGTGGCCCAGTCGGGAGGCTCGGCCAAACCGTAGGGCGCGATAACTACGACGGCGCTGGTCGCGCAGTGCACCGCAAAGTTCATTACAGCCTGAAGCGAGGGTTTCTTTGAAAAGGCAAAACGGAGTGGGCAAACGAAACAACCAGAAAGCAAAATCCCAGAAGGACAACGACCGAGAACGCGTCGGCGATAGAGTCACGATCTCCAAGACGTCCGGATCGCCGAATTGGTATATCAATTTTAGCGACGGCAAGCAGCAGTTCCGCAGATCGCTTCGCACAAAAAGTAAAAAGCGAGCCCTAGAGCTTGCGAAGAAAAAAGACGCGCAGTTGGTGCTCGGTATTGCCGGCAAACCAGGCCGGCGCGAGATCAACATCGCAGACGCGAGTGACCAATATCTAACGTCCCGCGAGCTTGCAGGTCGTGGCCCAGGGACTTTGGACAATTACAAGCGAGACTTGACGCAGTTCGCCGCGTATGCCAAATCGCGAGACGTTGTTCGTCTCGCGGAAGTCGACGCTCAACTGCTTGAAGCGTATCACACGCAACTAAAAACGAAGGGAATGAAAGGTATCATCCGCCAGCCAAAGCTTGGGCGTCGAATAGGACCCAACGCGACCAAAACGATTCGCAACAAGTTGAAAACGGTTCGACAGCTTCTGAAGTGGGCCGTGCGTCGTAGACTGCTTCGCGAAGATCCGGGGTCCGGTTTTCAACTTCCACCGGAGCCCGAGGGCAAGGCCTATTGCTGGTCTCCGGAGGAGCACACGCTCATCCGAAAGAATGCCGAGCAGCCCTGGCTCGATATTTTCGATTTTTTGTCAATGACCGGATTGCGCTCGGATGAGTTTTGTTGGCTCTTGAAGGAAGACCATTGCCTCGAAGGTCGGCCACACTTGCTTATCCGTGCCAAGTCATGTCCTCAAACTGGCAAGATGTGGCACCCGAAGCACCGTCGCGAACGGGTCGTGCCACTTTGCCTGGCCGCGGCCGAGATCGCGCGTCGCGTGCACGCGGCATCGCCAGGTCCCTGGCTATTTTGGACACCGAAATCCCATGGTCCTCAGCAGGGACATTATCAGCCCGGTGTAGTCTGGCGCGCCCTGCGTCGAATTCTCCAACGGGCTGGGATCCGCCGTGGTACTGTACACACGTTTAGACATTGGTTTTGCTCGATTGCAGCAAACAACAACGTGCCGCCGTTCCAAATGATGGCCATACTCGGGCACGGAAGTTTGGAAATCTTGCTGCGCTACTACCACGTCGGCCGGGACGAATTGCTCACGAGCTTAGATAACCTGCCGTTCGACCAAATACAACCCGGCCGAGCTGAAGGGGAGGTGATTTAGCAAAAATCTAGCAAAGTGACGTTTCAGTGAGATTAATGAGATCTCGTAACCCTTTATCAGATGGAGACTTTCAAATGACAAAGCGTAGCGCAAAAAAAAGGCCCCCGGAAAGGCGGCTGTCCCAGGGGGGCAGAGGACAACAACCTATTCCGGGAGCGATTGGACTCAAACTCGCGAATGTTCACACGCGAATTTTTTTATGATCTTCGCGGCGGCCTGGGCATGCCGCGCTCTACTGACTAGCTGAGCATCTGGGTAACCGAAGCGTACCGCCGGCATCCATGCCAACGGGGCGCTTCGTGGTCCGCAGGAAAGCCATTCTTAGGCTCCCCCGATGCAGACCCATCCACATGGCTTCTCGCCTGGTCTGTTCGTGGTTTTGTCTGTTCCTTACGCCACGCTCGAAAGCACCGTTGCCGCTGATTCATGCGGAGAACACATCCTTGGTTCCCCGTCGTGAGGCGGGAGAATATGGGAATCGCCAAAACGGGTCAAGGGCGATTTTCAGCCCAGTTTTAGCCCGTTTTTTCGCCCCAGATTTAGTGCCACTGACGTCTCGCCAGTGCTGAATCTAGTTGATCGAACACTGGCGAAACGCCAGTGCCACCTGAAAGGGCCGCCCAAGCTTGCCCAGAAAGGCCAGTCTCCCCTCGAGGGGCAATCCTCGATTCACTTTGGTTCAAAGCCGAGAGGCGGGCTCGAAATACTAACCCGACGCGCGAGCGAGGGCTCTTCGTCCTGCCTCCTTCCCCGGCAAGCGAGGGCGCTGGTTGCCGTTATGGAAAACTCCCTCGCTCGCGCGTCGGGTTAGTGTGACTTCCCAACTTCGATCACCGATTGGCCCCAAGTCGTCCCGCTTGGACTGCAACCAGCCGACGCTCGAAAAATCTCCGCCCAACAAAAAAAGCCGCCCGAAGGCGGCCTTTCTTGGGATCTCGATGGTTGAGTCCGAATATTTAAGTTGGAGTCTAGCGCTTGATCGGCTGGCGCGGCACCGGCTTGCCGATCCGGGGCATTGGTACTGGCGTGGTGGTATTGGGCACCGAGGGATTGGGCATGTCGATCACGACACCGTCGGAGTGCGACAGGTCGGCCGATTGGGCCACCTTGCCGTCTTCCTTCCACCAGGTCCAACGGCCAGTCGGGTTGCCATGAGCGTATTCGCCATGGATCGACTTTTGACCGCTGGGATACCACCAGGTCCAGTCTCCGTCCTGCTTGCCCTGTTCGAAGCTGCCTTCCAAAGCCTTTTGGCCGTTGGCGTGCCACCAGTTGAACTTGCCAACTTGCAAGTCGTGCTCGTAGGTTCCTTCGATCTGCTTCTGGCCATTGGCGTGGAAGCTCTGCCACGGGCCGTGCTTCTCGTCCTTGCCCGTCTTGGTCAAGGTCATCGCCTTTAGGTTCCACCAATCGTCGGGCGTCTGCTCGATTTCTTTGGCAAACAGATACGTGCCTTCCGATTTCTTGGCGCCGCCCGCGTGGTGCGACTCTTTGCGCGCCAGCTTGCGGCCGGCTTGATAGGTCTGGTTCAGCGTGGGTTTGCCTTCCGGGCTCCATTCGACGAACTGGCCATCCATGTCGCCGTCGCGGAACTGGATCTCGCGCGATTTGTGTCCGCTGGGAGACCACCAGGTCGACGTGCCGTTGCGTTTGCCGTTGGTGAATTCCCAGTGACTGATTCTGTGTTTCTTGCTGTCGTAAATCGTCCACGCTCCATCCAACTGGCCGTTCTTGAACGTGGCCGTCGAAATGAAGGGCCCGACGAATTGTTGATAGGGAGCTTTCTGGAGCAGGTCGGCTTCGGTCACGCTTTTGTACCAGCGGATCCAAGTGCCGTTGCGTTCGCCGTGCTGGTATTCGCCCTGCGCCATCACGTGGCCCTGCGCGTCCCACATTTTCCAAGCACCATGATTGACGTAATTGCCCTGCGCGTCCTGGGTCACTTCGCGCTGGATCTTCACGGAGCCGTTCGGGAACCGCTCCTTGATGACCTCGCTGGTGGGCGCGTCCGAAGTGCCTTGAGAAATTTGGCCCCCGTTGGACGAGCCGTCATCATCTGCCTCGTTCGCGTCTTGGTCCTCTGCTGAATCGGCGGGAACTTCGACGACGTAGTCGGCCGACTTTTCGCGACTACTGGCCGTCGGAGATAATTTGCGATAAGTGGGAGACTGCTGGGCCGCGGCGGGCGAAGCTTCCAATGCCAACACCAGGCCCACCGTGACCGACGAGATCCATTTCGCTGAGCCAACCATGGCCGCACTCCTTTGCTAAACCATCGAACAACGCCGCGCACGCGGGCGGCACTTCCTTGTGCCGTCTTCGGAATTATCGGCAATTCATGCACGGCCTCTTTTGCGGAATTTGCCGAAAGTTCTCAATATGGTCCTTTCCCGGAGTGGGCAAGCAATGCCAGCACCGCACGAGCGTTTCGGCACATATCAGACAGCCCCCTGATAGACATTTCCGCAGGTTTCCGCCGCCGCTTCGCTCCTTGCACCCTGCCCACAATGGCATGAATTTTTATTTACAAGGCGGCTCAGAGAGGTTTCGGAGGGGTACTCGGTTCGCTAGACTAATAGGGGGGCAAAGGGGCTTAGGCGGTCGCGACCACGAACAGGGTTCGACCAAAATCTGAGGCAGCTATGCGAATTGGAACAACGCAGGCTCGCTTTTTCGCGGGCGGGCCAACTTCTGAGTGGTCCGATATCAGCTATCTGCAACCGGCCAAATCGGGAACGCGCGCCACGCTCGCGACGTTCCTGGTGCTGTGGATCGCGATCGTCGATTTGTTTTGGGAGGGTACAACTGTTGCGATTCTCTACATCGCCCCGCTGGTCTTGATGGCCCAAACTGGCGCTTTACAGCGCTATTGGCGCACCGTGAGTCCAATGGTTTTGCTGACCTTTGGCGTCTACACGCTCAAGTATCTCATCTACCGTAAACCTACGGACCCAGGTTTCATTGATATTCCCTTCTACAATCGTGCGCTAGTCGCCGTAACACTTTTGGCGATGGGCAAAGTCTTGCAACTGTGGGTCACGTGGCGTGCGGAGCAGTCGGAACCAGAAATTCCCGCCAGTTCCCGATATCAGGATCAACAAATCAGCTCGACATTCGCTCTGCTGAGCTGCGCGCCGCTGGTAGCCGTGATTGCGGTCGTTGACTATCTGAGTCCCGCGAACCTGAATCTGGCGATCCTGTATCCCATTCCCTTGTTCATCTGCGGCTGGACGCGGAGCCGACGCTTGCTCTGGGGCATATTGTTCTTGCTGCTCGCGCTGACGTTTTTCGGATTTTGGTTCGGCGCGCCCGCAACGAGTGCAAACGTGGGATTTGCAATGCACCGGAATCGGATTCTGGTAGCGCTCGTGTTGCTGACCGTCACCACGATTTTGCTCTATTGGCTGAGTCGCGAAGAAGTCGACGCGACGTGATCGGCAGAATTTAATCGTGCCAGTAGGCACATGTCTAACGGTGCCGGTAGGCGCGTATCCGGCGTGCACAGTCGAGGAGCGACGGACGTCGAACCTGGCGAGCCACCTATTTGGCTTGTTTCGCCATGTTGCGGGGCGCTCGATGCGGGCTGTAGGCCAGCCCGATCCAACCGTCTTCCACGATGAATTGCGTCATTTCCAGTTCTTTCACGCGCGGATCGCCCGTGATGCTTTCATCCAACAGACTGATGTCGCGGCTGCGCGACAGCACTTTGCTGAAGATCGTCCGCAACAGCAGCTCCGGCTTTCCCTTGAGGGTCTTGCCTTCGAAGGAAACCGATCCATCTCGGCCGAATCGAGGGTCCAACCGATTGGGCTGCGGCGTGTAGAGTGCCCGGACCGTGAAATCGCGCCACCGCTTGCCGCCGTGCGTCAATTGGGCGAAAGACAACGTGACCTCCACGCGTCCCGCTTCGCAGCGCAACTGGACTGGGTTCATTTCGGAAAACGTCAGTTGCACGTCGTCGGGCAGGTCTTCCTGGTTGGCTAGCCCCGGGCGGCCCAGCTTGTTGCCGAGCCACGCGAACAACTCGGGCAGCGAAAACGTACGGCCGCCGAGATCCAACTGCTCCAGGCCGTTGTTGAGCGCCGACTGATGGAGTTGCAAGCTGAACCAACTGTCCGACGGCGCGCGCGGCCGGGGCGTGTGCCCGCCGAGTTGCTCGGGGCTTCCCAATCGCAACCGCGCCACCACGCGGTCTTCCGTCGTCGACAGCGAAACGGGCGCCAGCTCCATGCCCAATCGATTGAACGTGGCGACTTGATTCTTCTGCACTTTTTCGGCGGCTTTGGTCAGCATCGGCCGCACTTCGTCGTCGAGCTGCGTCCGAGCACGCTGGGCGATTTTTTGTTCCACTTCCTGCCGCGCTTCTCCGCTGACTTCCTCGTGTTTCGATTGGGCAATATTGCGCACAAAAGTGCCCACCAGCGGGACGCCGTCGAAGTCGGTCTCGAGCGAAACCAGATAGGTAAACTCGTTTTCCGCTTCGGCAACGGCCGGCCAGACGCTCAGACCGTGCGGCCCCAAAACCAACAGCTTGCGGACCAGGAAATTCGACTGACCCTCGTTATGGAATGTTGCTGGACCGCTTTGCGAAACGGTGTCGGAGGCCACCAGGCCCTTGGCTTCGATGCCTATGCGAATGCGCTTTGGATCGGGAACCAGACGGACAGACAATTTCGTCGACGTGCTGCTCCGACCAAAAACCGGCACGTTCACCACGATATCGCGGACCGGCGCGTCGATCTTCTCGGGCTGCGGGACCATGCGGTTCAGCAGCGCTCCAGCCACGGCGATGCGAACGTTTGCGTTGCGATAGTGCGTTTCGAGTTGTTGGCTGATGCGCTCGGCGGCGGCCGGCTGCGACCAGCTCAGCCCGCGCAAATCGTTCGCCACCAACCGCGCGTCGCTGGCCAGGCCAGTCTGCTCGTACTGATCCAAGTGCGCCAGAAGCCGGGACGATGTCACGGGTTCGGCGGCCCAAGAATGAAGTTCCGCTTCCAGGCGAACCAGGGCCGGATCGCTTATGAACTGGCGTTGCACTCGCGAAAGTCGACTCGAGCTCAGGCGATCCAAGACCTTGCGAGCAATCGCGCGACGTTCAGCCTCCGAACAGTTTTTCGCATCGCGCGCCAGTTTTCGCAGCGCGTCCAACTGAAGATACTCGCGCCACGCGGCTCCTGGCTCGCCTCTGCGCGTTAGCTGCTCGGCATCGGCCACACATTTGGCGAGTCGCGCCGAGTTCAAAGCCGGTTCCAGTTCCGAGGCCGTCAGTTGATCCAAGGCGTCCGCCGACTCCCATATATCAAGCCACCTCACGAGCGCGTATCGAGTTCGCAGAATTTGCGCCTCCAGCGGCGGATCCACGGCGCTGGGCGCCGGAGTCTGCTCGATCAGCCCGCGTAAAGATTTGATGATCCTCGCGGAATCATTCCCGGCGACACCGGACTGGCACAAGCGATGGATCGACGTTACCACTTGATTGGCCCACGCGGCCGTCGAATCCTGCTGAACTAGATACTTCATTTGTTCCAGGAGCGCTTGCGGCAATGGCCACCGCAAGCTGACGCCGACCGGTTCTTCGGCTGGCTCTTGGGGTTCCGCCTCGGTAGCGGGTTCAATCGCGGAGTCAATTTCGTTCTCGACCGGTGGCGTTGCCGGCCGACTAGCCACTTCCACGGGCAGCGGAACCTCTGGCACAATCTCCGGGGCCGGAGGCACTTCCTGCGGTTGCGCCGTCGACGGTTGCTCAGCGTCAGGTTGCGCGGCGTCAAGTTGCGCCGCGCTAGCTTGCACTGGCGGCGGATCGAGCAGCAGATCGCGCGTGATCAGCTCCGTGGAGTCCGCCGTCTCGTAGAACACCTTTTGGCGATAAGGTTCAACGATCGTCGTCGATTCGCGGTTCGACGTACGGGCCGGTTCGACCGGGATGTCAAAGTCGACGGTCGCCGATTGCCGCGACGTAAGCACCTGGCTCAGGCTGTCTTGGCGAGCCATGCGCTTCCAGGCACGCGGCGCCGTGATGCTCAGCACGAACAAACAAGCCAAGATCCCCAAGTAAGGCCAGACGGGGCTTTGCTGTTTAGATTTCATCCACTCCCTCCTTGGAGCTGCGGCCGACGACGCGGCCAAGTGCAGAACCAGAGGATCCTGCACTTCTCTACAATCGGAAAAATGGGGCGACTAAATCGAACCAGTTTCGACAGAACCAATTCGACCCATTCCTCCCGATCGTTAGCGTCGTCGAGCAAGCGTCTTGCCGGGCAAAATGACGCGACTTTAACGATTGCAAATGCCACCTCATCGTCCGCTGGTCGCTTATTGGCATGTAGTCCCACCCGTCTCGACCTCACGTTCTTGCCCCTCCCTGCGCCGTTGCCCGTTCATTGAAGAAGTGGCTGGAGAGGCATAAGATGGGGGTCTGCGGCATCTTTTGACGGTCCGGAGATAACAGGCATGCGCTGGCCCTTGCGTTATCAGATCATGGTTCCCTTTGCCGGGGCCATGCTGGCGGTCGTGCTCGGGGTCAGCCTGCTCGATGCCTTTCTGGCCGCCCGGCGAACGCAGCACCAGATCGAACAGCAATTGGATCAAGTCGCTCATACCTTGCTCGAATCCAACTTCCCCTTGACTGACGCCGTGCTGCGGCAAACCCGCGGGCTGTCGGGCGCGGAATTCCTGCTGATTGACCGGCAAGGCAAGCTTTGGGCCAGCAGTCTCGATGGCGTCGAATCGGCGAGTGTTCCGCCGACCGCGAGCGAAAATGACCAGCTTCGGCTGGGCGATCCGATCGAGTTTTCCGGCCAACGTTATCTACACACGGCCATTGGCATTGGTCCCCGCCCTCCGCAAACTGAGCCGACGCTGCTACACATTCTGTATCCCGAGCGCCAGTTGCGCGAAGCTCGCTGGCAGGCGGCCTATCCGCCGCTGGCCTTGGGAAGCCTGTTGCTCTGCGTGGTGGTCGTGTTGGCGATCGCGATTGCCGGTCGTCTAAGCCGGCCCATTCTCGAGCTCCGCCGGCAAATGAGCCGGCTGGTGCAAGGCGATTTTCAACCCGTCACGCTGCCCAACCGCAACGACGAGCTGCGCGACCTGATCGGTTCGGCGAATGCGCTGGGCGATCAATTGGAAGAGATGCGCCGCGCCATCAAGCGATCCGAACGACTAACGCTGTTGGGCCAGTTAGGGGGCGGATTGGCGCACCAATTGCGCAATAGCGTCACCGGCGCTCGCATGGCGGTGCAGTTGCACGGGCGACACTGCCACGAAATCGATCAAGACAGTCTGACCGTGGCGCTGCGCCAATTGACGCTCACCGAATCGCATCTGCAACGATTCTTGACCGCTGGTCAAGACGCCGCGCCGCGCAGGACCTGGTGCGATTTGCAACAGATCGTGGCCGAAGTAATCGCGCTCTTGGCGCCGTCTTGCGATCATCGAGGAGTCGCACTTACGCACAATGGCGATGCCGGTGTGCCCATCACGATTTCGGCCGATACCGATCAGCTTCGCCAACTACTCATGAACCTCGCGATCAACGGCATCGAGGCAGCGGGTTCGGGAGGTTGGGTGCGCATTGAAATATTGCAAGCCCCCGCCGAAACCATCATTCGCGTGTTCGATAGCGGCCCCGGCCCCGAAGCGTCCTTGCGCGACCGGCTTTTCGAGCCGTTTGTTACCGGCAAGCCCGAAGGCATTGGCCTGGGGCTGAACGTCGTTCAGAAGATTGCCGCCGCGCATGGTGGCACGATTCGCTACGTTGGCGAAGGCCCGACCTGCTTCGAAACCGTGTTGCCTACGAACGTAGAACATGATTTGCCGCCAACTTCGCCGCGGCCGTCCGATCTTTTCGCGCGCGACACTCCGCGGCACGCAATCCCAGAGGTTGTCCGATGAGTCACGTACTGATCGTCGATGACGAAGAAAGCATCTGCTGGGGTTTGCAGCGGCTGCTCACCGAAACCGGCCACAAGGTCAGCGTGGCCGCATCGGCCGAGCAGGCCTTTGAATCGGTCGTGCGGCAGCCACCCGACTTGATCGTGCTCGACGTTCGTCTGCCAGGCATGGATGGGCTGTCGGCGATGCAGCGGCTAACACACTTGGCCGGTCCGATTCCGATCGTGGTGATCACGGCTTTCGGCAACCTTGAGGTCGCCGTCACGGCGCTGCGCAACGGAGCGGTCGATTATTTGACAAAGCCTTTCGATCTCGAGCAAGCAGCCACGGTCATCGATCGAGCTTTGGCAGACAGCAAACAAGCTCACGCTAAAGAGCCCGCCAAACCATTTGAACCGACGTTCGAATTGCTGGGCAAAAGCCCGGCCATGCAGGAAGTGTTCAAACGGATCGCACTAGTGGCGCCAACCGACGCCTCGGTGCTCATCACCGGCGAAAGTGGCACCGGCAAGGAACTCGTCGCGCGAGCCATCTATCGACATTCGGCCCGTGCCTCGCAACCCTTCGTGCCCATTCACCTGGCATCGCTCAGTCCCACGTTGGTCGAGAGCGAACTGTTCGGCCATGTCCAAGGCGCTTTTACCGGAGCAGATCACACCCGCCAGGGGCTGCTGGAACTTGCCAACGGCGCCACCGTGTTCTTTGACGAGGCCGGCGACATTCCTCCGCCGGTGCAAGTCAAGCTGCTGCGAGTGTTGGAGCAACACGAAGTCACGCCAGTGGGAAGCGCGCAGCCGCGCGCGACGGCCTTCCGCGTGATCGCGGCCACCAATCGCGACTTGCGCGGTGACCTGGCCGAGACCGCATTGCGCCGCGACCTGTATTTTCGCCTGGCGGCGTTCGAGATCGTGCTCCCTCCGTTGCGCGAGCGTGTGGAAGACATTCCAGTATTAGCCGAGCATTTTCTGGCCCGCTGCCGGTCGGCTGGCGGTGCGGCTCGTATCAGCCTTGAAGCGATGGATGAGCTTTGCCGTCGAAGTTGGCCAGGCAACGTTCGTCAATTGCGCCACGCCGTGGAGCACGGAGCACTATTGGCCAGGGGTGGTCAGATTGCCCTCGATCATTTGCCGCAGCCCATGGACGAAATCCGTCCGCCAACACCAGCCGGCGAGTTGGACGCGGCGGTGCGCGCCTGGACCCGGCAGCAGTTGACGACAGCGTCGAGCCCGCAAGGACATGTCTACCAGGATTTTTTGGCACAAGTCGAACCCGCACTGTTCGAAACCGTGTTGCACAGCACCGCTCACAATCGCGCCGCCGCCGCCGACACGCTAGGAATCCACCGGGCAACGCTGCGCAAGAAGTTGCTAGGCAAAACGGATGAATCCTAGCGCGCTTCGTTGGACCTTGAGATTGCCGACTCGGGTATTCGCCTAACACTTGTCCTTCTCGGCCCCCTTCTTTTTCGACTTGCGGATCGCTTCATAGCGTTCGATGTACTTCTTGGCGGGCACGCGCTTGATTGCTTCGCCGATCACCGCCAGAGCCAGATCCTCGACCTTCTTGAAACGGATGGAAGACTTCCCCTTATCGAGCTTCTTGCCGGTCTTGGCCCAGGACTGCTCGAACCATTTCAACTCATCCGGTGAACCATAGACAGTCATCAGGTAGAGCGACATGTAATTCTTCTGCGATGCCAGCGCCGCATAAGTTAACGGCTGTTTGGGATCACAGTGATATCCGGCCGGAAACACGCGATGCGGCACGTAGTACGCGATCATGCCGTACTGCATGCCTTCCTCGTAATCTTTATCGAGGTTTTTGAGAATGACCTT
>JAYVCO010000230.1:0-10807 GCA_043749935.1 Planctomycetia bacterium | reverse complement strand
GTTTTGAATCTGCCTCGATCACGTCGACAGAAGCGATTCGTCGCAGTCAGTCTCCGAAAATCGCTTTGGCGAATTGGGCTTGAGGCGCTCTCTGCCGATCATGGTCGATGGCCTCACTTATCGTTGGTCGATGCTCCTTTCCCGCCCGCCGAGAACCAAACAATTGAATGTGATCTCTGCACTGACAGTTGTTGAAGAAAACCCGCATGCTGGCGTACTCATTCCGTGTCACCGTAAGTCTCCTCGTAGATGTCTCGGATCCGCTTGCCGTTAAAAGTCCAATGCGGGCCAGGTGCAACCGAGTAGTCAAGTTGCAAGACTTGTTTCGTTGCGGCCGTCAAGGACATTTCTACATCGCCAAGACGAACCTTTCGCGGGCTTACAACGATCACGACCGTGTCGTTGTGAGTGGATTTCAATTCCGAGCCGATCGGGATTCCCATCTCCCCGAAGTCTAGATTTGGGCGTCGCTTGCGTAACTGATCAGCGGCAGCCAGGGACTGTTCATCAAGACCAGTTGGCTGTGCCTCGACTTCGCCCGTGGCGTCCACGGTGTGAAGCAGCCGGAGAATCGCGATCGCCTGCTCAGGCTCGATGCGGAAGAATTCCCGGCGGGGGTTGATCCGATTTGGTCCGAACGCGATATGGAGAGCCTGCTCAACCTCATCGGCGTTTGCGACTTTGCAGGCAAATTCGAGCTTGAAGGGAACGGGAACCCCCGTTGTGTACAGCTGGCCAATGCGAGCGTTGGCATCTTCGTCGTAGGTTAGGCCAATCTTCACTAGATTCGGCATTGCCGGATTGGAGAGGACATAGACAATCTGGAGTGGATTCATGGATGGTATTGACGTTTGTGTTGTGGAGTGCGAGGTAAAGCGGGCGAGCTGATTTGGTTGACCGATGCTACCGCCAAGTTCGGCTCTGACGAATATATATCGCCGATAGGGCTCCCAGAATTGCCGCGATCACGGTAATTCGGCTGCTGCGAAACACGCTTAAATGCATCATTGACATACCCAACTCGGGCAGCCCAGCGAAACCAAAGGTGCCTACTCGTTTGGGCCGATCGCAAACACCGCCATCTCGCCAGCGCCTGCGCGGTTGGGTTTTGTTTTGAGAAACAGATGCCGACCATCGGTAGACAAGTCGCCTGTGATTTGTGAGTCGGGAGTTGGCCGCATCTTCCATCTCAGACTTCCGTCGGACGTCTGCAGCGCATAGAGTTGACCTTCCCTGCCCGTTAGGTAGACGGTGTCGTCGGTGACCAATGGCGCGCAGGAAACCGGGCAAGCCAATTCGAACGACCACTGTTTCTCTCCGGTCTTTGCCGCGAGACGATAAAACGTTCCATTGCGGGAGCCGAAGTATACCGCGTGGTCGTGAACCGCCGCGCCCACTCCGATCGGGCCGTTCGCCTTAAATTTCCATAAGACCTTACCCGAATTCTTGTCGAGGCAGTAAAAGTGCTGGTCATTGGTGCCAATGTATACAGCGCCTCCAGTTGCAACGGGATTTGCAAAAATCCACCCGCCAGCGGCGAATGACCAGCGAGGTTTGCCACTGGCGCAATCTAGGGCGACTACCCGTGACTGATCGAAAATCGGCTGAAAGAGCGTCTTGCCATCGCTGGCAGCAACTTTGGGCCGCGCCAATATGCCAAGATAGCGACCTCGTTTGGCGTCAAATCCTAGAGGCGCGGGTGGGGCATCTGACAAAACATCTTGCTTCCATTCCTCGGCTCCCGACTGAGCGTCGAGTCCATACACAATTCCGTCACAACCGCAAACGATCAACACATTAGCGATCATCAACGGCGAGGATTCGCTCGCGCCATGAAGGATATCATAGCTCCAAACTGTCTCCCCATTCAGCACCGAGAGCGCCGCAATGCCAGTTCTCCTCCCGAAATAGGCGATGTCTCCCATAACCAACGGCACCTCTGAATAACTCTTGTCCTCTTGACGCCTTTCCTTGTCCTCTTGACGAGTCCACAGCAAGCGACCGTCGGAAGCGCCCACGGCGTAGATCCCGCCCCCTCGGTCGCTAACGAACACGCGTCCACCCGCAACTAACACTCCACCCCAGTCTCCAGTTAGCGGCTGTTGAGCGAACTTCCACAGCACCACCGGCTGTTTGTGCAGGCGAAGTTCGGGAAATTCCCCCGTCCTCGCTTCATTACCTTGGAATATTGCATCTTGCGCATGCCCCCACGCGACATTCAGAGCAACGATGGCAGCCAACGCTATCCACGAATGCAACTTCATAAGAATTCCCCCTGCCAATACGACTCGGTTCCCGCAAGATCAGACGCAGCAATGAGCGATACGACAGAGACTTTCGCCGGCGATTGTCATTTCGCATTCTTCGTAGCGACTCACCACTTCCGCCGCCGCCAGCTCCAAGCAGCCAAGCTAATGATCCCAAACGCGGCTAGGACAAGGCTGGAGGGCTCTGGGGCAATGCTTGCCACGCGGAACCCGACAAGGGAGCCCTCATCCGTCTCATGGTTGCCTATCCGGGCGGAGGCGCGCAGGTAGTCCGGGATAACATCGAACGCGCCGCCGCGCAAGGTCCGAAACGTGCCCGGAAAGTCTCCCGGCACAAGGAACCCTGATTTCGATGCTTCATTCCATTCCCAGACGTTACCACCTTGATCGAACGTACCATACGGACTCGCCGATGACGTATAGACGCCGACGGCCGTGAGGTGGACCACGGCATTATTGAAGTTTCCCGAATTGCTTGCCCCGGTAGGAACGCTCGCCGTCGGGACCAAGTTACTGCTGGTCGGGTACAGATTATACGAACTGCTGCCAGGGTCGTAGTACGCTGCCTTGTACCACTCGTTTTCGCTGGGCAGAAACACAGATGCTCCCGAGTTTCGCGCGATGTTCGGGCCGTTGGTAGGTACGCCACTCGGGTCCAAATTACCAAGCGTGTAGGCGCCAATCTCGGTGCTGCCGTTACCTTGACCGTTGTTCAGCCAATTCGCAAATCGAATCGAATCGTACCAGGAGACGTAGTTCACCGGTTGGTTCTCATGCCCAACCTCGGCCTCAGCGAAGCCGTAAGCCTGCAACAAGTGTGCGGCTCGCAAGACGGTTTCACGTTCGCCGCCGGCCTCTTGAAACCACCCTGCCAGGTCATGCAGCATGTTCAACAGTGGACAACGCGTCTTATAAAAAACTGCACCGCGGCGGCGGCAGACTGAGTGGAGATAGCTTGGCAGCACTTTCGAGCCCGCCCGTCCCAAGTAATCTAAGGTGCCGAAGTGCCTTTCCGATCGGACCAAATGCAACGAGTGCCCCTCTGGCAGGTCTCTATCGCTCAGCGGCATCAAGCAATCCTTGGGACTGCCATCGACCATCCAGTTGGCGGCAATCCGAGATTTTGAGTCTGCCGGCGGCGACAACAATACCGGCCAATGGTGCCGGTTGCATTCTTTTGCCAATTTCTCCTCCACCCAAGACCGTCGCTGGCCAACGGGGATGCCAAACTCCGAGCAGCCCAACAAACTGGCGGCCTGGGCACCAATAAACTGGGCACCAGCACCCACCAGACCAATGCCGTATGGAGGCGAGCCTCGCAAGTAGCCAAAGATATTGCTCGCGATGCAGGCGGCCGTCGCCCAGAAGATTCGGCTTTCCCGGCCAAGTCGCGAGAGCACTCCCAGCTCGTATTTGGACAATGCAACGGGCGGGGCACACATTAACGCAGGAGGCGTCACGCTCGTAATCAGCGCGGTTTCGTTGGTCGACACTTCGCCGCCAAGCGTGATCGAGAGTTTTGGAGACCAGTAGCGAGAATCACGCCAACCGATGACGTCAGCATTCTGCCGAACATTTGGCTCGTGCAATCGGTTACCTGGAACGGTTTCCACCAACGGCCTGCTGGGCACGCTGGCCGTCGCTGCACGACTTACCGGCCGTGCGCATTTTCGAGTTGCTTGGTTTGCACCTCGTCGGGAAGAGTGGCCATGGTGAACCAGCCGATCTGCATCTCCTCCCAGGTCTGATCGCCCCAGCGGACCCATTTCGTCGGGTCGGGATTAGCCAGGTTTTCGGTCGAGTTGTCAAAATGCGCCTCGCAACGCAACAGTGTTCCCTTGGGCATCAGTTTCGGTTCTGCCAGTTCGTAGTCGAGTTGCCAATTGAAATCCCAGCGGGGAACTTCCAACAGGACCTCGCTCGCACCATCGGGATAAACGGCTTCGTAACGATACGATTTGCCGCGCACATGCATGTGCGGCGTGAGGCTCATCAGCAATCGATCGGCGGCAAAGCGATATTGGCTCTTGACCGGATAGTCTTTGGCGCCGGGCGGAATGAGGAAACCAAAATTCGGCGCGAAACCGGACTCCACGCGCTGCTTCACATCTTTGGCATCGCAGAAGCTCAGTCCGAACGAACTCATATCTTCCTGCGGTTTCCCCGTAGGCGTGTAATGAATTTGCATGATGATTTGAGAGCCGGCCGGAATCCGCTTAGCCAGTCCCGGCGGAGCCTGCCGCGCCGGAGACCCAGGCGCATACGCAGCCAGTAAAGAACCCTTGAGCAGTTCGTATGGCTCACCCGGCGGCTTGAGGAATACGAGAATATGATGCACGACCGAGCGATTCCCTGGCCGGGCTTCGCTGGCCACGATCCACTTGTCTTCGCTAAAGCCGGGGTCGATGGCAAAGTGCTGGTACTCGACGACTCCTTCGGCCGGGACTTGGAAGGGCTTCTCGCTCATCTTCAAGACAAGATCTGGCTCAGGGATGTTCCAGCCATCCAGAAACTTGCGTGGCTCGGGGAGATCTTGGGGGTCACCCTGCGGACAGCCGGCCGTGACCCACTCGGTAATCGTCTGTTTCTCCCGGTCCGACAGCCGCGCATCGTTGAGAAACTTGCCGTGCGCCGGATCGGCAAACCAGGGTGGCATGCGGCCCTGATCGACCACTTCGCGAATCGTTTCGCCCCAACCAACCGCTTCCTCGTAGCTGGTCAGCGCGAACGGACCGATTTCCCCCTGGCGATGGCATTCCACGCAGCGCGCCTGAAAAATTCGCGCAACCTGCTTCGAGTAAGTCACCTCGCCAACGGCGGGCTGCGTGACGCGACCGATGAAACAACCGACCGCAGGCTGCTCAGGTTCGCTCACCAACTTCCCAGCCAAGAGTTCGTCGATCGCCAGGGTCAGATCGCGGCGGCCAGCCTGCGGTTTCTGAATTCCAGGGGTGTACTGATCATCGATCCGGCCGCGATAGCGGATCACCCGCTCGGCATCGAGCAAGAAAACTTCGGGGGTACGGACCGCCGCAAATTGGTCAGCCACCTGGTTGCCCACATCCTGCAGGACAGGAAACGTGATGTCATATTCGTTGGCCCAGGCGGCAATTTCCGGCGCCGTGTCTTGAAGATTCGAGTCGATCGCGACGAATTGCACGCCGCGGCCGGCATACGCGGCGGCCAGGCTCGCCAGCTTGCGACCATATAGCCGAGTTAGCGGGCATTCAGTACCTACGAATACCACGGCCACGAGGCGGGCGTCCTGCAGGTCGACGAGCCCATGCTGGCTGCCTTTGGGATCGGCGAGGCGGAACTCCGGCGCCGGTCTGCCAAGCATTTTTTCAGGCTCGGCTGCCGCCCCGCGCCCGCCTAGTGGCGCCAAGCCGACAAACAGGCCTAAAACGCCGACTTTCAGCCGGCAATGCAGAAGTGTCATGGTCCCCTCGCGCCAAAGGTTTGGAAATGCCAACCGTAACACTCCGATCCTGTCAGCTGTCAGTATAACGCGCGCCGGACCATTGCGGGAAGATGGATGCGCTGCGCAGCGAGTTGGAGTTGCTGCTGCTGCCAATCGCGCCGGATAACGTGACACTCAACGTGCGGATACTGTTCTTCCCGAGCGCTGCCAGCCAGCAATGACCATTGACGGCCTAGAGACATCCGGCCGAACTCGCGGAAACCTCGGTTAAAAGGGTCCCCTGCTGGCGTGGCTCGCGAATTTGTGCGATTTATGGCAGCACCTATAATGCAAGCCGCTCGCAACAGACATCGCTGCCAGTCGCTGCTAGTCATGGTCGCGCTTGCGCTGCGAAGCTATTGCTCACGAATTGGCTACTACGCGGAGCAAACTCGATCCATTCAAATCGCCAGAGAAAGAAACGGAGCACGTCATGGCGAAGAAAAACAATGCCGAATTACTGGTCGACACCCTGGCAGGGGCAGGCGTGGAGAGGGTTTATGGACTCGCGGGCGACTCGCTCAATGGGATCACCGATGCGATTCGCAGGCAACAACACATTCGCTGGATTCCTGTGCGTCACGAAGAGACGGCGGCCTTTGCTGCTGGGGCCGAGGCCCATTTGACCGGGCGGTTGGCGGTCTGCGCGGGCAGTTGCGGACCTGGCAACCTGCACTTGATCAACGGCCTCTACGATTGCCATCGCAGTCGAGTTCCGGTCCTTGCCATTGCGGCGCAAATCCCTAGTCGTGAGATCGGTACCGGTTACTTTCAGGAAACCCGTCCAGAACACCTCTTCGCACAATGCAGCCATTACTGTGAATTGGTTTCGCAACCGGAGCAAATGCCGCGCGTGCTAGGGATCGCGATTCAAACGGCCCTGTCGCTGCGCGGCGTCGCCGTGATCGCCCTGCCCGGCGATGTCGCCTTGCGCGACGCGGTCGAGCAGCAGCCGCGACTACCGTTTCGCCAACCCCGACCAAGGGTCACTCCGTCCGCGGACGAGTTGGTGGCTCTGGCCGACATTCTCAATCGGTCCCAGCGGATCACGATCCTCGCCGGAGCAGGTTGCGCGGGCGCCCACGCGGAATTGATCTCGCTGGCCGGCAAGCTGCAGGCCCCCATCGTGCATGCGCTGCGCGGCAAAGAATTCGTTGAGTACGACAATCCATTTGACGTGGGCATGACCGGCTTGCTCGGCTTTTCCTCTGGCTACCAGGCCATCATGAATTGCTCCACGCTACTGATGATTGGCACGGACTTTCCCTACCAACAGTTTTATCCCAAACAGGCCACCATCATCCAGATCGACCTGCGCGGCGAACAATTGGGCAAGCGTGCGAAAGTCGATCATGGCTTTGTGGGCGACTCGCAAGCGACGCTCGCAGTTCTGTTACCGCTGGTGGAGCAAAAACAGGATGACCAGCACTTGCAGACCGCGCTCGAACACTACCGCACGGCGCGCCGCAGCCTCGACGAGCTTGCTACCGGCGAGCACGGAAAAACGGCCGTCCATCCGCAATACGTGGCCCGAGTGGTCAACGAACTGGCTGCTGATGACGCCATCTTTACTTGCGACGTGGGTACACCCACGGTTTGGGCGGCTCGCTATCTGGCCATGAACGGCAAACGGCGATTACTCGGCTCGTTCAATCATGGGTCGATGGCCAACGCATTGCCGCAAGCCATCGGTGCTCAGGCCAGCCATCCAGGCCGGCAAGTTGTCTCGCTATCTGGCGACGGCGGTCTGGCCATGCTGTTGGGCGATTTGCTCACGTTGCAGCAGGTCGGATTACCGCTGAAGGTGATTGTCTTCAAGAACAACTCGCTGGCCTTTGTCGAACTAGAGATGAAGGCCGCCGGCATACTCGACTTCGCGACCGATCTCGTGAATCCGAGTTTTGCCAAGATGGCGGAAGCCGCTGGCCTGTTAGGACTGACCGCCGAGTCGCCCGAACAGGTTCGGCCGATGATCGCGCAAGTGCTGGCCCATGACGGCCCCGCTCTGATCGAGGTCCTCGTGCACCGCCAGGAACTGGCCATGCCTCCGACGATCAGCTTGGACCAGGTGGCCGGATTCGGACTGTTCATGATCAAAGCGGTACTGAGCGGCCGCGGCGACGAAGTGATCGATCTGGCAACGGTGAATCTCTTTCGCTGATACCCATGCTCGGACCCTCGCCAAAATGCCAACCATGCGGCCCGAGCTTGTCTCGGCGTTCTTCAACTTTGTCCACAGAGGTCAGCAGACGACCAGGCTGACCGAGTGAATCGGGGTGTGAAAACGAACCGGCCCCTAAAACAACAACCGGTCGGGCTTGATCGGCTCCAGGCAACGCGCGTCGTCATTCGTGACGCTGTTGACTCTTGGACTAACCGGAAATGCTTCCATCCGGTCGGCCGGATAGGGGTTCAAGGCAGGTAGTTGGTCCAGTGGCGTAACCGGGTCGAGCCATCGATCGTAGTCGGCCGGGTCAAGAATGACCGGCATCCGGTCGTGCAAAGGCGCGACTAGCTCATTGGCTTGAGTGGTCAAGATCGCAAACGCAGCACCTTGCCAAACGCCTGCGAAGGCAAAGCCGCTGCGATCTTTCAACCCAATGAAGAATGGTTGCTTTCGCTTGCCATCGCGCTGCCATTCGTAAAAGCCATCGGCGGGTACTAGGCAACGGCGCTGGCGGAACGATTCTCGAAAGGTAGGTTTCGTCGCCACGGTTTCCGCACGTGCATTGATGAGTTGCCCTTGTGGTCCCGCCAGTCCGAACCGCATCGGCACTAGCTCGCGCTGGGAGCCAGGCGCTCGGACAATCAAAACCATTTGCATCGGCGCGACGTTGTAGCGCGGCTGGAACGTGACCCCGAATGGCTCCAGCAACTTCGTATGGGGCGTGCGTAGCGTGAATCGACCGCACATGTTGGGATTGCCGTGGGATGCTTGACAGAGTAGTGTACGTGCGTACATTATCAAGGGATGCCAGCAATGCTACCACTGATTGAGACGCTGCGTCAACGCATCGGGCAAATTCGGCCCGATCGCGGGCATTTCGGCACCCGCAGCATGCTCGACAGCCTGTTGCCGGGAAAATCCTTTCGGCGTGGAACGCTGGTCGAATTTCTCGGGAGCGGGACCACGCTCGCGGCGGTCATTGCGCGTGAATCGCTGCGCGACGATGGGGCGATTGTCGTGGTCGATACGGCTCGCCGACTCTATCCGCCAGCGGCGGCCAGGATCGGAATCGACTTGGAACGCCTGATCGTGGTTCAACCCCGCCAGCCCGATTGGGTCATCACTCAAGCGTTATCGTGTTCGGCAATCGATGCCGTGCTGTGTTGGCCGCACAAAGTCGACGGCACGATGTTTCGGCGCTGGCAACTCGCGGCGGAGCGCGGCGGGAGTATCGGCTTGCTGGTGCGGCCCGTCGCGGCTCGCGGCAGCCCATCCTGGGCTGACGTGCGAATCCTTGTTGAGCCACAAGCGGCAAATCACTGGCGAGTTCAAGTCATCAACGGCCCATCCCTGGAAATTGGCATCGACGATGAAGGTCGCATCCATGAAAGCCTGCGTCTGGTTTCCGAATTGGCCGGTGCAACGCCTGTTGCACGCGCGGCCCAATCTTAGCGGGGCCGTTGCGATCTTTGATCGCGAAAAGATCGTCGCCTCCAACGTGGCGGGGATCGTGGGTCTGCCGGTTGCCGAGATCGAGGATGTTTATTTGGAGCAACACGATTCCCAAGCCGATCGCGCCGCGCTTGAGCAACTGGCGGACTGGTGCGACCAATTCAGCCCGATTGTCGGCATCGAACTCGACGGCCTGTTGCTGGACATGACTGGAGTGCCATTTGATCTTGAGCAAGTCGCCAAGGCGATTGGCGCGCGTGGATTCGACACTCGGCTGGCAGTCGCCAAGACTGTGGGTGCAGCTTGGGCTGCGGCTCACTACAACGAACCGTTGCCAGTGGAAGCCTTGCGCCTGCCGAGCGATACCGTGGCTTTGTTGCATGAGTTGGGCATCTGCCACGTGGCCGAGTTGCAAGCGCTGCCACGCGATGGGTTGGCCATCAGATTCCCCCAGGTCATCCAGCGGCTCGACCAGTTTACGGGTATCCTTTCCGAACCGATCATAGCCCACCAGCCACGGCCCGAAATTGTCGTCGAACACGATCTGGAATACCCGCTCGAACGTCACGATATGGTGGAAAGTGTGCTGGCCCAAGTGGTCGACCAAGTTGCCGCCGAGCTATCGAGGCGACAGTTAGGGGCGATTCGAGTTGAATTCGTGCTGCGGTGTCAACCGACCGAATCGCGGATTGTGGTGGGCTTGTTCCAGGCCAGCGCGTCGTCCAAATACTTGCTTGACCTGTTGCTCTTGCAAGTTGGCAGGTTGCCCGGGCCGCTGGTGGCGGTGCGCGCGGCCGTGCTCATCTCCGCACCACGGGAAGCCCGACAACGGGAGTTGTTCGACGATCATCACGACAGGCGAAGGCAACTGGCATCATTCATTGATCGGATTAGCTGTCGCTCACCCACATTGCGTGCGGTGCTCGTGGCCGACGCTCAACCAGAACACGCTTTCCGCTACGAAACGATGGCCGGTCGCAAGCGCCATCCCAGCAAACAACCCAGACTACCGAAACGCCCGCTACTGGTGGAGCCCCGCCCGGCTCCCATCGAGGCAATTGCGGCCCGTGGCGCGCCAGCCCAGTTTCGTTTCCAAGGGGAACAGTATCGCATCACGCGCAGTTGGGGGCCGGAGCGAATTCAAACCGGCTGGTGGCGCCACGGCACCATTCGGCGGGACTATTATCGCGTCCAAACCAATCGCGGTTGTTATTGGCTGTTTCGTGCCCAAGGCAAATGGTTCCTACATGGCGTATTCGACTAATGCCCGACCAGCCCGACCCAAAACGCGCCGTGATCTTGAACGCTGCGCCAAAGGTGCGCGGCGACTATGCCGAATTGTATTGCAAAACGAATTTCTCTTTTCTGGAGGGTGCATCGCATCCCGATGAACTCGTAGCGCGAGCAGCCGAGCTAGGCTATCAGGCTTTAGCTATTACCGACCGCAACAGCCTGGCGGGT
>JAYVCO010000229.1:0-2113 GCA_043749935.1 Planctomycetia bacterium | reverse complement strand
GCTCATGACCAGCCGATTGCGGCGGTAGCGTTCGCCCTGATTTCGACCGAAGCATGCGAGTTTGAAGGGATCGCGCAGCAGGCGAACGCGCTGCCGGATATCGAGGCGGGCGACGTCGCGGCCCGGTTAGCCGAGTGGCGATTGGTGTTCAAAAAGCTGGCGGAGGAGTTCACGGAAGGCGACGCGCGCGTCGACCCTAAAACATTTCCGGCCACTTGTACGTTTTGCCAATTGCAGCCGTTGTGCCGGATCGCGCCAGAGCAGGAAGTCCCGCTAACGATGATGGGTGCGGAGTGAACACGTCCCCCATTCCCGTTCCAAGTGACGCCGACGCGCGGCGGCGCGCCCTTGCACCCGGAACCAGTTTTATCGTCCAGGCTCCGGCTGGCTCCGGTAAGACAGAACTGCTCATTCAACGTCTATTGACCCTGCTGGCCCAGGTAGACGAGCCGGAAGAGATTGTCTCCATCACGTTCACTCGCAAGGCGGCCAGCGAGATGCGGGAGCGGCTATTGGGTGCGTTGCGGTCCGCCTCAAAAGGCGATCCGGTCGCATCGGTTCACGCTCGCTTGACGCGCGATCTCGCGGCGGCTGTGCTCGACCGCGACCGTCAGGCGGACTGGCGATTGCTCGAACATCCTTCACGTTTGCGCATCGAAACGATTGACGCGTTGGCCAGCGGTTTTACGCGCGCGATGCCGTGGTTGTCACGCTTCGGGGCCATGCCTGAGCCTGTCGAGGACCCGTTTGCTCTGTATGCAGTTGCCGCTTCACGAACGCTGCGAGTGCTGGGGGAGAATGCGCCTGAATCTGCGGCGATGCGGCATTTGCTGGTTCATTTGGATAACGATGTTTCGCGGGCGACGTCGCTGATCGCACAAATGCTAGCGCGCCGTGAGCAGTGGTTACCGTTGGTCGTACGCGTGTCGGATGTCGGCGGGCTGCGGCCCATCTTGGAAGCAAACCTTGCTGCGGCGGTTGCGGATGAGTTGTCACGGCTGAGTGCGCTGGCGCCTTCCGTATTCAACGAGCATATTCCCCGGATGCTGAAATCGAAGCACCCGCCCGCGACGCTTGCTGAATGGCGTGAGGTCGCCGAGTTGCTGCTAGCGAAGGCCGGCACGTGGAGGAAGAAGACTCCACCAGAAGCCAAGACGTTCGAACGAGTCTTCAGCGTGTTGATCGACCGGCTCGACCCATGCGAACCCTTTCGCGACGCATTGCACCGCGTGCGCCAATTGCCCGAGCCGCGATACAGCGACGCCCAATGGGCGTTGCTCGAATCCATCTTCCGAATCCTGCGGCTGGCCGCCATGAATGTGAAGGCCGTTTTTCAAACACGCGGGCAAGTGGACTTTGTGGAAATTGCGCTTGCGGCACTGCAGGCGTTGGGTCCAGTCAGCGAGCCGACCGATTTGGCGCTAATAGTGGGCCATCGTGTGCGGCACGTGTTGGTCGACGAGTTTCAAGATACGTCTGCGACGCAACATGAATTGCTGCTGCGATTGACGGGCGCTTGGGATGCGGCTTCGGCTCAACAAACTCTCTTTGCGGTGGGCGATCCGATGCAATCCATCTATCGTTTCCGGCAAGCTGAGGTAGCTTTGTTTCTTGACGCGCGGCAGCGTGGGTTGGGTGATATCAGTTTGGAGCCGCTTGAATTGACGGCGAACTTTCGCTCGGCGGGGCAGGTGGTGGAGTGGGTAAATCGCACGTTTGAGGCCGTATTTCCGCAAGAGGAGTCCGCCGTGTTGGGCGCCGTGGGCTACAAGCCGTCCGATGCGTTTAGGGGTTCTGTCGATCAGCCGGTGACGTTGCGAGTATTGTCCGAGCAAGACGACACGGCCGAGGCGTTCATGGTTTCCCACCTGGTGGAAGAGTCGCGCGCGATTCATCCGGAAGGTAAAATCGCGGTGCTGGTGCGGGCGCGTCCGCACTTGAAGGAGATCACTGCGGAATTCAATCGTCGCGGCTGGAAGTACCGGGCGGTGCAGGTGAAGACTCTGGCCGATTCCGCTGTAGTGCGCGATTTGCTCGCGTTGACTCGTGCGTTGGTCCACCTGGCGGATCGCCCCGCGTGGTTGGCGATTCTGCGCGCGCCCTGGTGCGGATT
>JAYVCO010000228.1:0-7171 GCA_043749935.1 Planctomycetia bacterium | reverse complement strand
GAAATCGACCAAAGATATCCACGGGGTCAACTTGTTCCCCCTGGTCTTCTCGTAAGCACACTTCCTCATAGATGACCCGGACGGCCAACTCGGGCTGACGGCTGACTTCAGGATGCCGCTCGAGCCAATCCTCCGCGCGCACGGGTCCGTCTCGATGTGCGGCGGCCATTTCGCGCAAGACATCCGCTTCTAGCCGGTCCCAGCAGAGATCAGATTGGCTACCCGGCTGGTAGATGGTTGTTTCCGATTGCTTCCGAGCGTTCTCGGAGTTGGGACCAGCCGGGAAACTCATGGAAGGACGCTCGTGTGAGAGCTACTGCGAGCCGCAGGCACCAGCGGCTTGCCGGACCGCGACGCGGCGCGCGATATCATAGAGAATGCGTCGGACGCTGCTCTGGTGCAAGTGGGTGCGCGTCGCAATTTCGGCCAGCGACGCTCCTTGCCGTTTGAGTTTGAGCAAATCGTAATGCGCTGGGGGACAAACTTCGAGCATTTGATGCCAGAGCTCGTCGGCTCGGACGATCTCACTGACTCGGCTGGAGCGGGCCGCCAACGCTTCGATCCCGCCGTCGTGCAATGGGAGTTCGCGGTCGAGCGCCTCGCGATGTTGTCGCAGCCGGTCGATAAATCGATTGCGAGTGACCTTTACCAAAAAAGCCCGCAACTGGTCCGCGTTTTGGAAACTCCACTTCGATTGACGAAATCCATCGAGCAAGTCGGCCCAGATCGACTGCACGATATCGACCGAATCGAATTTGGCGCGGAGCGCCGCCGACAGTCTCCGTCGCACTACCATCCGCAGATACGGCTCATAGGCCACGAAGATTTGCTCCGCGGCGGCCGGATCGCCTGCATTCAGTTTTTGCAGCAAGGTATCCAACGGGCCGTCACTCATCTTTGACCTGCGGGATTCTCAAGTTGAGTGAACAGCCAGCTCGACGATTCCTCTTCGCTATCCTCTCGGATCGAGCCGGAGGTACGCAAATATCCGTAATACCAACCGCCGATTCCACAGGTGACGACGACGGTGGCCAGAATGGCCCACGGCGGCACGCTCGAGTCTTCCAGCCACTCGACGATTTCTCCGCCGAGTCCCTCGACTTCAGCCATCATCGCGGCAAGCGCTTGATCGACCGCAGTCACATTGAACGGCAACGTAGCCAAAAGTGATCCACGCGTGCTGCCACTCGCCAAGAAAACCAAGTCATCTGACTCAGTCTCGCCGGTAGAAGCCACTGCCGTCACGTTGCCGCGAGTCTCGCCTGCTATTTGGACGTTCGAGCCAGACTGATCCAGATTTGGATCGGTACGTGAATCGTCGGGCGCCGGTAACTCTCCCTGCAGATGCGGATCCAAACTGGGCGACAGTGCCAGTCCGCCGTAACCATTGTTGCCGCCCAGTTCGCCCGGCGTCGCCAGCGGTTGCGAGCCTTGCGGCGCGGACGGCGAAGGAACCAAATCGGCCGCCCTACTCCCTGGGGTAACTTGGCTCACTGCTTGCGGCCTGATCAAGGAATCCGCCCCCAGCGAGATCGACGACACCGGCTGGCTAGCATGGCTCAGCTCGGCCGGGAGACTGGCAGGTGCTATCGCCGAGCTCGTCCGAGCGCCGCGAGGATCGACCGGAGCAATATCGCTGCGCACCGCATATTCCGGCGGCGGGTCCACAGGTCGTTCGACATGGTTAGGTACAACAATGTCATGATCGACATTGCTAGGGGTCAGCACGATCTTGAATACGAATCCCGGCGGCGCAGCAATGGTGATCTGGGTCGCGAAATAAACTGCGCCAAAATTTGGATCGAACTGACCTGGTTGTTCGGATCCTCCAAAGCGGTTCGGCGTGGGGGCTCCAATCGACACCGGGGCCCCACCCGACTCAGGGGAATAACGGCCCTGTGATGCAGGCTCAAAACCGGCGGAACGGCCGGAAAACGTGTCGAAACCGAAGTCATGAAAAGGCGATTGCCCCGAGGAATAGTCAAAGCGATCGCCCCCAGACCCGCCCATGGGGGCCATCTGGTTGCTATGGCCATCGAAGGCGCTGTTATAAAAGGCGCTGCCATAAACTGCTGGCAATGTCGCCGAAGTTCCGGCAGAATAAGAGTTGGTTGGTGCCGGACCGGAAAATTCGCCGGCAAACGGCGGAGCATGGCTTAATGCCAGCCGATCTTCCAACCGCTCCAGACTGAGTGGCGGACAGCAACGGGCGGCATGACGAAGTTTTGATCGCGAAATCGGCCTTCGCATGGAAGGGGTCTCTGCAAAAACACTCGGAATCAGTGCAGCGATATGAAAGGCGCCTTTATACTATTCCGCCACGGCCCGAGCTGTCAACGGATTTTAGCCAGGATTCGAGCCGCCCCGGCCGGGTTCGATAAACATTCAATATATTTTATTTTCCGCGCGCGCTCTTTTCGCTGTCATCCGTTTCTACAATAGCCCCGGTCAGTCCGGCTGACCCTTGAATAGACATGTGCCAAGCGGCGGGTCGGGTTTTCGCTGAGCGTAAGGAGCACCCAGAAGAAGTAGGGGAATGCTGAGCAGAACTCCAAGAGAACGCGGCAACGGAGTTGGGGAACCATGAGAAGATTGCAACCAAAACGGCAAATCTACCAGAGGCGCGAGTCGGCGATGTCTCTCCGTCAAAAACATTTGATCGTCGAAGCGCTGGAGTCGCGAGCTCTACTCTCGGCTATTTCGGTGTTGGATGGAGTGGTGGCAACACCGAGCATCGAGCTGTTGCCGATGGTAACCAACACCACACCGCGGGGGTATACTCCCAGTCAGATTGCTCAGGCTTATGGCTTTAGCGGCATCACGTTCAACGGCGGAGCGGTCAAAGGGGACGGCAACGGACAGACGATCGCGATCGTCGACGCCTACAACGACCCGAATATTGTCAACGATCTGCACGTCTTCGATCAAACATTCGGACTGGCTAATCCACCGAAATTCAGCGTGGTCAACCAGAACGGTGGCAGCAGTTTGCCGGCCACCGATGCCGGCTGGTCCGAGGAAATCGCGCTCGATGTCGAATGGGCTCATGCCATGGCCCCCGGCGCGAACATCTTGTTAGTCGAGGCCAATTCCAGTTCGTTGAACGATTTGTTGGCCGCGGTTAATACCGCTCGCAATACGAGCGGCGTCTCAGTGGTGTCCATGAGTTGGGGCACCAACGAATTTCAGGGAGAGGCTCGCTACGACCAATACTTCACCACGCCAAGCGGACACACGCCGATCACCTTCACGGCGTCGGCCGGTGACAGCGGCGCTCAAGCCCTGTGGCCCGCCATTTCGTCGAATGTGCTCTCGGTGGGCGGCACCGCTCTCCAAGTCTCAAACAGCACGTATGCCGGCGAAACAGCCTGGAGCGGCAGCGGCGGCGGAACGAGCCAGTTCGAATCCGAACCGAGCTATCAGACCAGCGTTCAAAGCACGGGCAGACGAACCAGTCCCGATGTGAGTTATGACGCTAGCCCAAATACCGGCTTCGCAGTCTACGACAGCGTTACGACCGGCGGAAGAAGTGGTTGGTTCCAGATTGGTGGAACCAGCGCCGGCGCGCCACAATGGGCCTCGATCGTGGCCATTGCCAATCAAGGGCGGGCCTTGGGTGGACAAAGCACGCTGGCCGGAGGCCAAGCCGCACTCTACAACTTGCCGAGCACCGATTTTCATGACGTCACGTCGGGGAGTAACGGAAACTCGGCGAAGGTGGGCTACGATCTGGTCACCGGACGTGGCACTCCGATTGCCAGCGCTGTAGTGCGCGACCTGGTCGCCAATGTGGCCGTCAGTTCAACCCCGACCACGCCGACTCCATCGACCCCAACCACGCCAACCTCGCCCACGCAATCAACTCCGACAGCCCCGAGCTACCATTACGAACTGATCTTTTGGCATGGACGCTGGTGGATCATAGCCATCCCCAATGGCACGCAGAACGCAGTGGCGACCGACCAGATCGATTCCGGCATGTCGCGCGTCGAGACAGCGCTAACTATCACGACCACCGCCACCGACGGAACGGCCACTTCAGCGGGCCTCAGTTCGACGGTTAGCACGGCGGCGAGCAACTCACCTCAAGCCGGTGGTTCCCTGTTCGGATCGGCAACGATGACACTGGCCATGGCACCTCACGTGGACGGCGCCTCGGGCAATCTTGGAATGGAAAGCAGCAACGGCTTGGACTTTGCGCCCGCACCGGGCTCTCCCGGCGACCAGTGGCCCGGATCGAACGATCCAGCCCCCGCGCAGCCGGCGCCTGGTGAGTCAGAGCGAAACCTGAATGGCGCCGTTGAAGCACTTGCCGATGGTCTGCTTGGATTGGTTGCCGGCCAGATGACGTCAACAGGCTCGCCGATTGCCCCTGAGGCGATTGATATGTGCCTGGCCGACGACGGCGGGTTGGCGCCGTTGGTGGAGATCGCGGCTGCGCCCACTATGCTGGCTTCGTCGTGGGAGTCGGATCTGGTCAGCCTGGCGATTGGTTTGGCAATCGCCGCCAATTGCCGTAAAGATCGGTCGGAAGCACCGGAGCTTTCGCCCGACCGATCGGGCCGCCAGATTCTCCGACTCGACCCCAAGTAATCGGAAGTACGAAGTAATCTGTCGCTTGAAACAGTAACCTGTTCATCAAAACAGTAACCTGTTAATCAAAACAGCGGCTTGCGTCCGAGCTTGCGGCGCACAACGGCCCACTGTCCGGCGTGCATGACCACGTGGCCGCCTTGCATCGAGAACACGTCCCCCACCGTGCTCAGGTGTGACCGCATCGGTTCCGGAGCTGGCTTGGATAAGTCTGCATCGCTCATTTTCGCCAGCACCGCGAGCGTGCCGGTCCGCTGCTCTTTCAACAACTTCAAGTACTCGGCCTTCGTGCAGAATGCCTGAGGGTCGTCGCTGGTGGCTTTTTCCTTGGTGTGTTTTTCCTTGAAGCCCGCGGGCAGCTTTGGCATCGAGCCTGGCACGACCATTTCAATCAAATCGTGCTCGGCCGAGACGAGATGTCCCAGTTGCCAGGCGATGTGGTTGGCGCCCGCGACGGGCCGCACCAGCAACTCGGCATCGGTCAGGTCGGCCAAATAGGACTCCGCGACTTTGTCGCCAAACGCCATACTGCTTTGCAAGGCTTCTTTTGTGTTCATGGCAATTCCCGTCAATAGTTTGTGACTAATTACAGATCGCAAGAAAGGTCGATTCTAGAGTTTTGCCCGCCGCTGGGCAAATGACGACACTACCCAAATCCGACATGGTCGCGACTTAGCGTGGCGGCATGGCGAGCGCTGAAAGTGCCCAGCAAGTAGTAGGCGTCGAGATAAACTGATTGGCACCGTGCGGATCGCCATTGTCGAAATAGACCTGCACCGGCTTCGAGCGGGTTTGGACAACCCACGAGCCGTCGTCGCGCTGAGTCGCAAGCAGAAACGCGACACCGCGCCGGTATGCCGGTGCCGTGACATCGAATCCGGTAGAACGCAGAACAAAAAGCGTCTGCCCCGTGGCATAAGCGTCGCTGGCCATTTCTTCGAGTTGGGCCCAGCCGCCGTCCTCGCGTTGGCCGGCCAACACCGCGTCGCGAGCGGCATTCAAGTCTTCCCGCGAACTGCTTAACAAGTGTGAGCCCCAGAGACGGGCCGCCTTGTCCTCCTGGCTTCGAGGCGTCGCGCCGGCCAACCAGGCACCTGCCTTCGCGACAACTTTTTCCATCTCAGCTTGTTGCGATTCACCCGCGTACTTGCGCAAGCCGGCAATCACCAGCACCGCGCACATCGCCGTCGAGTCTTCCATCGGTGGTCGAATGGAGTGGAGTTCCCAGTGGCCATCTTCGCTTTGCGTTTTCAGCAAGTACTCGACCATGGCTTCCGTGATCTCATCGGCCGGCCAGTTGGCCAGCCGCAGGGCCCACAATCCATAGCCGACGGTCATCGCCTTGCCACCAATGCCTTTGCCGGCCAGCAGGTCTTCCTTTTGCTTTTGAAAAGAGGCCTGAGTGAACTCAGCCTGCGTCTTCAAAACGGTTTCGTCGATCGTCGCGCCCGACGCGCGTCCGCTGGTCATGGCCAGCAGAGGCAGCGTTTGATGATGGCAGGAAAAGCACTTGCGATGGTCGGGATAACGCGTCGCGGCTTTCTGGACCATTGGCAGCCCAAGTTTGAGAGCCGCTGCAATCCGCTCTGCATCGTTTACTTCAGCCGATTTTTCTGCCGGCTGTGTCGATGCACGATCCTCGGCAGAGGCCGTCGAATGAATCTGATTCCAGAGTCCGCCGACGACAACCGCCAGCGATAACTGCAAGCAGACGCAATACCCGGCGTGGCCGTTTTTCTTCCAAGATCGAGCTATCCGAATTCCCATCGAGCTATTTCCTTGTCGAGCCGCTTTCACGCGCGAATGCCCAAACCCGTTGCATAGATTAGATGATGTTGTTGCGGTAAGCAAACAGCTGAGTTTATCTCACGTGATTGATTCGTGGCCGGTTCGCCGGCGGCTTTGCAGCGATCTCGGATATCCAGAAATGAGGGCTCCCAGCATACGCCAACCCGGTGTACACTAACTACTCAAAGGCACTCCGCAAGCAGGATCTCGTACACTTTGAAAAAACCATGACACAGCACGACCATCAGCACCACGATCATGGAAAGCACGATCCCCACAACGACCACCAAGGCCACAAGCGAAAGGGCCTGCACCGGGACTGGCGGACTTGGGTGGCGGTGGTTTTGATGTTGGGCGCGATGGCGATCTATTTGCTTTCCATGGACGAATCGATCCAGCCGGCAGGCACTCCGGGCTTTGGCATGCCCGCTGGCGGTCCACCCATGGAAGCCGCGCCATGAACGAAGGCCGAAGCCCCCTGCCCTTGGCCGCTCTTCTCAAGTATTTGGCCCTGGCCCGCCGATAGAGGGTGACACACGTCTTTTTTTTTCGTCAGTCACAACTAGCATTGCTAGCGGTCTCAAGTCCGACGAAATGACTCGCGGTCAACTTCAGTCTTTTCAGTTCGAGAGCTCGGCATGAAAGCTCTTCGTTGCTTCACGGCCTGTGCGATGCTCGCTACGATTAGCGGTTGCGCCTCGACCAAGAGCTCGGATACGGCGCGAACCGGCGTCGAACAATTGCTGATCTCGAGTGCCACCGATCAAACGCTCGACAAGATCAACTTCGC
>JAYVCO010000227.1:0-2310 GCA_043749935.1 Planctomycetia bacterium | reverse complement strand
CAGGTTTTCGAGATGTTGAGGATTCATCGAGCAGTAGGGGTCAGGGATTCGGGATTGGGGGTTAGCGAACACATACTAATGCCGGCGGCTCGGCCGTGCGACATCAGGAGCCGGGTCCAATGGTGGTTTCAGGCTTGTCAGAAACCCCGGGCAATGTTAGCAATTGGCTACCAGACCCGATTCACCCCATTTTAACGCATTGCCGCCAAAGACCCATGAGCCGATACGCCGCACGCCGCGAAAAACTGCGTCGAAGCTTCCGCAAGGCGGGAGTCGACGCCCTGTTGATCACGAACTTCACGAACGTCACGTATCTGACCGGTTTTACCGGGGACGACAGCTACTTGCTGGTCTTGAGCAAGGGCGAAGTTTTGGTGAGCGACCCCCGCTACACGACCCAACTGGAGCAAGAGTGCCCGGGCCTCGAAGCCAGCATCCGCCCGCCCGGGCTCGGCATGGTCGAAGGCGTGGCCAACGTCATCCAGTCCGGCCGAGTCAACAAGTTGGGGATCGAAGGGGGCTCGATGACCGTGGCCCTGCGCGACCAGATTGCCGTGGCCGCGTCGAAAGCCACGCTAGTGAGCACTTCGGATCTGGTCGAGAACCTGCGGATCATCAAAGATAAAGACGAAATCTCGGAAATCCGCCGGGCGATTTGGATCGCGGAGCGGGCTTTTGGAGTGCTCAAAGCCTCGCTGCGGCCCGAGCGGACCGAGAAAGAAGTCGCCGACGAATTGGAAAACCAGACCCGGCTTTACGGCGCCAAAGCGTGCAGCTTTCCGCCGATCGTGGCCGTGGGGGCCCGCGCCGCCTTGCCACATGCCCGGCCGACGGACCAGAAAATCGGGGCCGATGACTTCGTGCTGGTCGACTGGGGAGCCGACGCGGGGCCCTATAAGAGCGACTTGACGCGGGTTTTAGTGACCGGTAAAATTCCGCCCAAACTCGAACGGATATATAGAGTTGTGTTGTCGGCGCAGGAACAAGCCATCGCCGCGATCCGCTCGGGCATATCTTGTCATGAGGTGGACCTGGTCGCTCGAAATATCATCGCAAAGGCTGGCTTTGCCAAGAACTTTGGGCACGGGCTGGGTCACGGAATCGGACTCGATATTCACGAAGCGCCGCGACTGGCCGCCAAGCAGCAGACCGTGCTCGAACCGGGCATGGTAGTGACAGTCGAGCCCGGCATTTATCTGCCCGGTTTTGGCGGTGTGCGAATCGAGGACGACATACTGGTGACCAAGGGGGGCTGCGAGGTCCTCACGACGCTCGGCAAACAGTGGGAAGATGCCCTGGTGGCTTGAAGTTACGGCGACTGAGATATGGGGGCAGGCGAAAGCGGACGTCAGCTCCCCCTGCGGAAGTTAGACAGAAAAACCGGTCCGGCCGGAATCAATATTTGGGAGAAGCAGTGATGGCGAGCTCCGGCTCAAATCAGGGCGATATTTTTGACGTCAAGCGGATTCGCCGGCTCGTCGAATTGATGAACGAGCATGAGTTGGCAGAGATCGACCTGCGCCAGGCCGACCAGCGCATTCGCTTGAAAAAAGGAGGCGAGCCCATTGTCACGCTGGGCGATGCCCGTCCAACGACATCTACTGCACCGGTTGCAGCCGGCGACCATGCCCTGGCGGCTGCCAAGGCGCAGGAAGATTTGGTGGTGATCAAGAGCCCGATGATCGGGACATTCTACGCGTCGGCCAGCCCCGAAACGCCCCCGTTCGTCAAGGTCGGCGATCACGTGGGCCCCACGTCCCCGGTGTGCATTATTGAAGCGATGAAAGTCTTCAACGAAATCCCGGCCGAGGTATCGGGCCAGGTCGTGGCCGTGCTGGTCGAGAACGGCGAACCGGTCGAGTTCGGCCAGCCGCTGTTCAAGATTGATGCGCACAAGTAGTGCTCGTGCGAACCGTCTCTCGCGCGCCGCGAAGGCGCGGCTAGTTTGCTGACACGAGAGCTTTCGCGTTTGAAGGAACGGGTGGTGCGATGTACAAGAGAATCCTGGTAGCCAACCGCGGCGAAATTGCGCTGCGCATCATTCGCGCCTGCCGGGAGATGGGCATCGAGTCGGTCGCCATCTTCAGCGAAGCCGATCGCGGCGCGGCATATCTCGAGTTGGCCGACGAGGCGTTTTGCGTTGGGCCGGCCAAAGGGGCCGACAGCTATCGCAAAATCGATCGCGTCATCAGCGCCGCCGAAATCGGCAATGTGCAAGCGATTCATCCCGGCTACGGGTTTCTCGCGGAGAACGCGCACTTCAACGAAGTTTGCCGCAGTTGCAAAATCGACTTCATCGGCCCCACGCCC
>JAYVCO010000226.1:0-2165 GCA_043749935.1 Planctomycetia bacterium | reverse complement strand
CTGCGGCGACCTCCAGCGTTCCCGACTGAGCCTGCGAGTTCAAATTTTGCAACTGCGTGCTGGTCGGATACACGATGATCTCGAGCGCAGCCAACTGAGCTTGCAGTCCCACTTCGCTTACTGTCGCGTCGGCGATTTCGAGCTGATCGGTGGCGTCGAGCTCGGCGTCCACCTTCCAGGTTTCGACCGGTGGCCCTTTGATCCGGAGTAACTCGGACCGGTCGCCGCTGTCGGGTCCCACTCCTTGAATCTGCAAGGTTCGCGAGACAGAATCGGGATTGTACTGCATTGCGATAATCCGCTGCACGGTCGACGTGGTCGCATCCATCAGCACCAGTCCGCCCTTCAGAAGCCGCGGAGATCCAGGGAATCCGGTCATTTTTGCAGGCTCCCGTAAATGGCGTTGCCAAGACCCGTACCCGTCGACTCGCCGGTTTGGGCTGATGCGGACCCTTTCATAGATGACGTGTTCAGTTGCCCGGGCAATCCGTCAACGGCGATCCGCGCGCCTAGCTCCCGTCCGATCGCCTCGACCAGTTGTTCGTGGCTGAGCCGGGCCCCGGACTCCATCACCAGACGTTCGATGTGCACATTGAGTCTCATGCCACGGCCCCCGCCGTTTGACCGACCACCGGTTTCGCTTGCCAGCGGAATTCCGCCTCGTTCACAGGCCGTTCCAGTTTACGGAACTCCGAACGCGCGGCTTCGAGCACCAGATCCATCGAAACAGCACTGCGCCGTCCCGCCGCGAGAAACGCCGATTTGAGTGCAATATTGTGGATGGTGCCGCCCGCCAAGTTGAGCCGCGAAAGAAAGTCTAAGTCGAGCGCGGATTTCGGCATCCCCTCGGGGAACGCCCGCTCCCAAATTCGCTTGCGTTCCGCCACATTGGGAAACGGAAACTGCACGATGAAGCGCAGCCGGCGCAGGAACGCGGTGTCGAGCGAGCCCTTCAGATTCGTCGCCAGAATCGCGAGGCCGGAATACGATTCCATGCGCTGCAGCAGATAGTTGATTTCAATGTTCGCGTAGCGATCGTGACTGTCTTTTACTTCGCTGCGTTTGCCGAACAGGGCATCGGCTTCGTCGAAAAACAGAATGGACGCCCCATCTTCGGCCGCGTCGAACACCTGGCGCAGATTTTTTTCCGTTTCGCCAATGTACTTGCTGACCACCGCCGATAAATCGATGCGGTAAAGGTTCAACTTCAACTCGTTGGCGATCACTTCGGCCGCCATGGTCTTTCCTGTGCCGCTCTCGCCGGAAAACAGCGCACTCAGTCCCATGCCGCGATTCATGCGCTCGCCGAAGCCCCACTCGTCGTAAACCTGGACGCGCTGGCGAGCATGGGTGCAGATTTCGCGCAATGCGCTAGTCTCGTTGGCGGGCAACACGAAATCGTCCCATGTGGCCTTGGCGTCGAGCCGCTGCGCTAGCAGGTCCAACTTGGGACGCGACACGATCCGGCACTCTTCCCACAGCCCGTCTTCGACATCGGCGCCGCTCGCACTGCGCGATGCTGCTGCTGCGGCGCGATGAATTTCCGCCTGGCTCAAGCTGAATTGCGATGCCAGTGCTGCGGCGGCTTCGGAGTTGTTCAAGAGCCCGCGCCACGATTCGAGCTGCTCAGTCCTGGTGGGCTTTTCGATATCCACCGCCAGCGCCTCACGCTGCAGATTGCGCCAGTTGTCGCGCGTATCGAGAAAGACCAGACCGTCGGATCGCGCAAGGAACAGGGTCACGGAAAAAGCGTCCCGTTCAGTGTCTTTGGCATCAAGGTACAGGCTCACGGGGAGCAGCAACGCTTCCCGCCGCCAGGCGCGCGCCAGAGTTTCGATCTCGGTGGGCGATGCGGGCAGCACGGCCGCAGGTAACAGATAGAGCGCCGTGGAAAGTTCGCGCGCAACCTGGCACGCGATCTGCTGTTTACTAGCCGAATCGGCCCCAAGTAAGTGGACCAGCCCCGGCGTGGAATGGCTCGCCAAGCCGCGCGTAAGATTTTCCGCCACGGCGGCGTGAGACGGAGCCAACGGAAGAGAACTCTTCTGGCCCGGCGCGCTGAGCAGGGTCAGGAACGTGGTAAGCCGGTGATCGAGGTGATTCAAACCCTTCAGATAGTTGACGATGCGCTCGTCGGCCCGCAGCGGACTCGCCGTTAGCGGAGC